>JBEKMZ010000008.1:0-76737 GCA_049523315.1 Acidimicrobiales bacterium
CAATGACCACCAGCCGTCTCCGCGATAGCGCCTCAGCACGAAGAAGACCTCGGCAGCCATCAACGCCACCAAGCCCCAACGTGCCCAGCGTGTGGGTGCGCGGCGAGTGACTCCGCTCACGATCTGACCGATGCCATACGAGAACCGGACGACTGCCAGCGACGCCACGATGAACAGAATGACCATCGCGCCGTAGAAGTTCGTAAGCGTTTGTTGGACGGGGATCGCGACGTCTTTGATCAATGACGAACCCGGCGAGGCTTGGAAGCCGGCCTCACGCAGGCCGACGACGTAGATCAAGGCGCACCCGAGGAAGAACACGGCCACACAGATGATCGCAACCCAGCGCGACAGGGCGATTGTCCTCGACCAGCGTTCGCCGCCGCGTCTAGCGATCTTCGAGCGTTCGGTCGCCGAGACGAAAAGCGCCAAAGGAACGAGCAGGTAGCTGGCGAAGATGAATGCCGGGAGTACACCGCCCCAGTAGTTCCCGACGAGGTCCGCGATCTGGGCGGCAACGAACGCAAAGCCGATCGCGGCAATAACTCGCACGTAACCCGGGCACTCGGTGGCTGCATAGACGAGGAGCGCGACGAAAAAGCCGAGCCCCACCAGCAGCAGAGCCGACCCAGAGGTGTCGACGGTCTCGACGCCCTCTTGGGCCTGGGTATACAGCTGGATGGTGTGGCTGCTCGGGACGAGGGAGGGAAAAAGGATGAGCAGGATGAGCGTTCCCACTGCCACGAGTGCCGCCACGGTGAGCCGGCGTTCGGTGGGACTCAGTCCGCCGAAGCGGATTCTGCCCTTGGCGATCTGGACGCCCAGCAGATGGCGGCCCACCCACCGAGCGACCGTTCGGACCTCCAACTGCTCGAGGGGCGAAGGGCGATCAGGCGCGGCATCATCGACGTTCACGACTGCGCCACCCGGTTCATACTGGCGGCTGTGCGACCGCTTACGGGTGCCGAAGGACAACCTGCCGGTTGAGAGACGAAGCCTTCGTGTCTTGTCTGAGCGACATGTGCCCCGCTGGCCGAGGAGGCGGGGTTCTCGACGCTCGCCAACGGTGATCGCGCCCCTGGATTGCTCTGGCAGCTTGTGCGCGGGCTCTCCTCACGCGACGCCGGGCCGGCGAGCGCCAGCGACCCTGCGATGGGCGGCGAGATGCCCTGCGTGCTCTGCGCGAGCGTCGTCGCCGCGCCAGAGGATCCGTAACTGTCCACGATCTGAACGTTGATGACCGTCCCCACGATGGCGAAGACGATCGCTAGCACCGCGACAAAGGGGATCGCCCTCCCCCAGCCAGGCCCGGGCCGGGCATCTTGCGAACCGGCGGGCAGCCCGGAGCTCAACGCGATCCCGGATCCTGCGCCCGGAGGGATCGTGCGCCGTCCACCGCGCTTTTGACCTCACGACCCTGGTTGTCGATGCACATGAAGCGCGTGTCCCCCCAGAAACGCCGACGGCGAATTCATAACACGGCGAACACGGGTCGTGTAGAGGCAGCGGTGCCACGATCCCTCCAGCTCGAAATAGGCGCGCCTCCCTCACTTGTTGGCAGGGCTGTGCCAGAAGCGTCGATTCTCCTACAGCGGTACGCCTCGGTTCCACCAGGCCGGATTCGAAGCCGCCTGCTCTCGCAGCCACTCGAAATGATGACGGGTGGACACGACGAAGACCGGCAGAAGTGCGCCCCCTACGAGAGCCCAGCGGCGCGAGCCGCGCGGGACCTCGAGGACGATCGACCCCGCCGATGTAAGTGCCCATACGCGCAGGAGAGCGTTGTAGGCGGGCATTTGCCAAGGTGACAGACCTTCGGCCTTACTCAGCGCGGGAAGTCCGGTCCGATCAAGCTGTGAGGGCCAGAGGATGAAGTGGGCGGCGACGCCAGCCAGCGATGCCCCGTCAAGGGCTGCAAGAACCGCGTCGGCACGACGCGGTCCGCGCGCCGCCAGCGCGGCCCATCCGAGGATCTGCGCGGTCCACAGTGCGCCTGCCGGCGCGAGGCCGAGCTCGGGTTGCCATACCAGTCCGACACCGCTCGCCAGTTCGAAAACGTGGTGCGCTGCCGCGCCGGCTGCCGCCGAGAGCGCCAGGGGCCGGCGCACTCGGCTTGGCGCGTTGCTACGGCGCGATCCCCTAACCAACACGACTCACCCGGCTCACGGTGCGTGAGGTTACTTACTCGAGCCGATGACCCGAGAACTCCGCGCCGGGCCGAGGAGAGAATCGGGCTCCTCCGACTCTGGCTAATACAGCGGCGCCTATCCGGCTCGGGCGGTCAGGCGCCGCCGCCCGTGGCTGCCGGCTCGGCGCTGCAGGACGAGTGCGTGGCTGCCTCGACGAACTCACGGAGGGCTGCTCACCTCGCTCGTCGAGCTCCCAGGCGTCGGTGGCCGCGCCGTGACTTCGTTGTCCGAAGTGCCCTGAAAGGGATCTTTCCCGCGGCCTCGGCTTGAAACTTGCGGTTTACTTCGTTTCGACGACCTGGAAGGTCTCGGCGAGCCGCCCTGCAGGCAGCCCCAGAGCTCCGGCGTTGGCGGCCCCCCAGGCACGGATCATCTCCTCGAGGCTGCCCGGATCGGCCATCTGGCTGGCATGGCAACGCAGCGCCGCGAGCTTGCGCTCGACGGTCTCGGTGATGTCGACGGCCCGTGTCGCTCGCGGCGAGGCCATGAGCCAGACCTCGTCGACGACGTGGGGCTCGAGGCCCGAAGCGAGCAGCTCCGGGTAGCTGTAGGGGTTGCGCGCGTCGGGGTAGACGGCCTGAAGGGTCGCCTCGCCGGCGGCAAGGTGGTCAGGGTGACTGGCTCGGATCCGGTCCCAGTTGCGCTCGGGCGACTGGCAGACGACTCGCTCCGGCCGCACAATCCGGATGATGCGCGAGATGTCGCGGCGCAGCTCCATTGAGACTTGAAGTGCGCCGTCGGGGTAGCCGAGGAAGTGCAGCTCGCTGACGCCAACCTCGGCTGCGGCGTTGCGCTGTTCTGTCTGGCGGATTTCTCTCAGCTCATTGGGACCGACAGCCGGATCGGCGCTACCTGCCGATCCGTCGGTGACGATGCAGTACACGACCTCGATCTTCCGGTCTGTCCATGTCGCGATCGAGCCTGAGGCACCGAAGTCGACGTCATCGGGATGCGCGGAGACGACCAGCACCTTGGCCGGGTCAGTCGGCTCGCTCACGAATCGACGCGCCTTAACAGCACGACCGGGATCACGCGATCCGTCTTCTGCTCGTACTCGGCGAAGCCCGGGTAGCGCTCGGCCTGAATCGCGTACAGGCGGTCACGCTCGGCCCTGTCCGCGACCTGCGCCTCGACTTCGAAGCTCTCTGTCCCGACCTCGACTGCCACGCGGGGATTGGCGACGAGGTTGTGGTACCAGTCCGGGTTGGTCGGGGCGCCCGCCTTGGATGCGAACACGGCCAGACGGTCACCGTCGGTGAGGTACATCATCGGAGTTGTGCGCTTCTGGCCGCTTTTGGCACCTGTCGTGGTGAGAAGCAGAAGGGGGGCGCCGGCGAACGGCCCGCCGACCTTGCCACCGGAGGAGCGGAACTCCTCGATGATCTTCGTGTTCCAGTCGTTGTAGTCGCTCATCGTTCCTCCGCGCGGGAAAACGCTTTCAAGTTCCCCGCTACGGTAACGGCCCCGGCCGTCCCGCCCCTCGTCCCAGAGCCCGCTTTCGGAGATCTCGATCCCTTGCGACTCGGCGAAGGTACATGACTCGAGACTCATCCACTCCCCCGCCGACAGCCGGCTCAGGTCGATCGGTGGGGCCGTTTCGCGGTTCAACGCAGGACGGTACAGCTCGACCGACGGCGACCGACGGAACTCCCGCGACACCCGTGCTTGCGGGCGATGGGACGGAACTACGCAGATGCCTGTTACAGTTACGTGTCCGGTCGCGTTGACCGGTTTCCGGCTATCGCCGGTGAGGCCTAGAGACGATGTTCTGGTTGGCCTTCATTTTGAGCCGACTGGAGTCTTTTTGCCCCCCACCTTTGCCGACCTCGGCGTGCCCGCGGACCTGATCGCGCTCTTGCAGCGCGGCGGCATCACCTCGCCCTTCCCGATCCAGGAGGCGACCATTCCCGACGCGCTCGCCGGCCGAGACGTCTCGGGGCGGGCGCCGACCGGTTCCGGCAAGACGCTCGCCTTCGCTATCGCCACTGTTGAGGCCCTCGCCGGGGCTTCCCGCTCGAGAGCCGGCCGTCCTCGCGGCCTCGTGCTCGTTCCCACCCGTGAACTCGCCGCTCAGGTGTGCGCCGTGATCGCGCCGCTCGCTAAGGCACGGAACCTGACAGTTGCGGCCGTGTATGGCGGTGCAGGCTACGGCCCGCAGCTAAGGGCCCTCCGCGCCGCGGTCGACGTCCTGGTGGCTTGCCCCGGCAGGCTCGAAGACCTAATCGACAGGCGCGACGTGAACCTCTCAGACGTGAGGATCGCCGTCGTCGACGAGGCCGACAGGATGGCGGACATGGGGTTCTTACCGGCCGTGCGCCGCATCCTCGACCAGGCGGCCCCGGACCGCCAGGTCCTCTTGTTCTCTGCGACGCTCGACGGTGAGGTCGACGTCCTCGTCCGCCGCTACCAGAACGACCCCGTCCGTCACGAGGTCCAGCTGACGGAGGCTTCCGGCGGCGATGTGCGCCATTTGTTCTGGAAGGTTGACCGCAACGACCGGGTCAGCCTCGCCGCGAAGGTGGCGGCGGGTCACGAGACAGCCATCGTCTTTTGCCGAACCCGCCACGGTGCAGACCGGCTCACCCGCCAGCTCGAAGCTGCCGGCGTGCGCGCGGTGGCGCTGCACGGGAGCCGCACCCAGGCACAGCGTGATCGCGCCTTACAGGCCTTCCACTGCGGATCAGCCCGCGTGCTGGTCGCCACTGACGTCGCCGCCCGTGGCATCCACGTCGAGAACGTCGCCTGCGTCCTCCATTTCGACCTCCCGGGCGATCACAAGGACTACGTCCATCGTTCCGGCCGTACCGGGCGCGCCGGCGCGGACGGCACCGTCATCTCGATCGTCACCTCGGACCAGGTCGGCGCGGCGCGCTCGATCCAGAGGGCCCTCGGTTTCCCGCAGGCGTTCGCACAGCCAGCCAATCTGCCGTCTGTGCCACCGCGCCAGACAAGCGGTTCTCCGCGCACTGTCCCGGCCCGCGCAGGCGCGTCGGTTCACGGGCCGGCGGGAGCTGTTCAGTCCGACCAGGCCAAGCGCAATGGGCGCTCTGTGCGGCCCGTTCGCGCCGGGTACCTGAGCGTCGCCAAGGGTGACCCTCGTAGCCGTCGCTCGCTGCGCCCGGCGACCGGGACGGTGAAGTGGTTCGATCCCGTCCGGGGGTTCGGTTTCATCGCCCCCGATGCCGGCGGCCGTGACGTGTTCTTGCACCGCTCCGCGCTTGACGAGACCGAACAAGTTCCGACCGAAGGGGCACGTGTCGAGTTCCTCTCACGTCCCGGGCCGAAAGGTCTCGAAGCCGTGGAGCTGCGCGCCGGCTGAGCCATCTCCGGCACCGACGGCCTGGCGATGCGCCGCGCCAGAAGTGCCCGGACAAGCCGTGTTAGCTCGCGCCGGGCTCGGGTGCCGGTCTCGTACCCAGTACGAGAGAGACGTCCAGCTGTTTCGAGCCCCGGTAAAACAAGACCTTCACGCGCTCGCCGGGACGAGCGCCTCTGACGGCGACGGTGAGAGATACGGCGCTCGTGATCGGGCGACCTGCGAAGCTGACTATGACGTCACCGACGCGGATCCCGGCCGAGAGGGCCGGAGAATCCGGGAACACTCCCACGACGACAGCGCCGGTTCTCGGGCCTTGCCCGCTGGCAGGGGCGAGCGACTCCACCTCGACACCCAAGAAGGCCTCGAGCGGGCCGTTCGTCCCACCCTGGCGAAGCTTCGGCAAGAGCGCCTCGATGTTGGCGATGGGAATCGCGAACCCGATGTTCTGGGTGGGAGCGTTGCCGGTCGTAGTTGTTGCCGCCGCAGTGTTCATGCCGACGACCAGACCGGCGGCATTGACGAGCGGACCGCCAGAGTTCCCGGCGTTGATTGCCGCCTGTGTCTGCAAGAGCCCCTTCAGCGACTCGGTCCCGGCGCAGTTCTGCCCTCCGGCCTTGATGGACCTCCCCTTGGCAGAGATGATGCCCTCGGTGACCGAAGGCGTGCTCCGCGAAAGAGCAAGAGAGTTTCCGATCGCGAGAACGTCCTCTCCTACTTGGGTCTTCGTGGACTTCGCGATCGAGACCGCACGTAGCACGCCCGCGCCGCGCAACTGCAACAGAGCGACGTCGAAGCCGGGGTCGGTACCGACAAGGGTCGCTGGATAAGCCTTGTCCTTGCCATAGAGCGTGACCTTGATCGCGGTGGCGTCCGCGACGACGTGATTGTTCGTCAGAATCTCGCCGCTAGGTGTGAGGATCATTCCTGTCGCCTCCTCGAGCTCGATGGCCCCGCCCAACGATTCGGACGCGCACCCGGGCCCGATCGCCTCGATGCTCACCACGGAGGGCAGCACACGTGCCAGAACCGACTTCACGTCGCCCATTCGCGGGAAGACGCTCGTATTCGGCGAGAACCGCACCGTCGTGGTGTCCTGGGCATGGATCGCCGCCACGACTGCAAAGCCCACTCCCACGGCCGTCCCGGCGCCCACAACGGCAGCAATGAGCACGACTGCGATCCAGCCCCGGAGCCACCTGCCACCGTCGTGACGGGCCTTATTCTCCAGCGTGAGCGGTTCGGACGTAAACGGGCCAGTCGGGGGCGAAACTGGGCCTGTCGCGGGAACCTCTAGCGGTGTCCCGCCAGGCCAGGCGCCTTTCGGGGACTGCATTTCGCCCTCGTCGCGTTCCACGCCTGAGGTTGTATCGCGTCGGGGACGAGCCCGCGGCGCGCGAGGCCGCGCGACCTCGAAATCGGCTCCCGCTTCGCAAGTAGGCCCGCAGCGGGTAGTTTGACCGGAGCATGCCTAATCGTCTCGATATCGAATTGACCAGCGCCCGGGGCGACGGCAGCTATACCTGGCGCGCGGCCGGGGCGCGCCAGCCCAAAGGTGTCATCGACGGGAAGCTCCTTTCCGACGGCGCCAAGGTTGGCGACGTGCTTCGAGTGGAGGCCGAGGTTGAGATCGACGGCATAACGATCCTGTCGGTTCTTCCGCCGAAAGAGAAGGCAACGCCGTCGGGACGGATCGAACTGCTCGGCTCTTCCAAGCCCGTTGCCGCGGTTACCACCGTCCTTGTTTCAGAGGGCGGTCGCGGCCGCAGCGACCGCCGTGATCTTCTCGACAGTCCGCGCCGGGGCGAGCGCGCCGGCGGTCGCGACCGCCGGCCGTCGCGCGGCGCAGAACGTCCCGACGCGCGTCGCCCACAACCTGGCGAAGGCGGGAGCGACGTCACAGGTGATCGACGCCCGGAGAGGCGCCCCCGGGTGGAAGCGACGCCCGCAGGTGGTACCCCGGGCACTTCGGTTCGACCCGCACGCCCGAGCGGTGAGAGGCGCCCAGAACGGCGCCCGCGGGTCGAGTCGACGCCCGGAGGCGACTCTCAAGCTGGCACCGGTCCCGGAGACCAGCGCCGCCCCCGCGCCGCCGCCAGCGCCGGTTCCGGTGCTCCGACGGGCCAAAGAGACCGCCGCCCGGATGCCCGCCAGCCGAGCGCGTTCCGTCCCGGTCCCCAGGGCGCTCCCCGCCGGACGCCCCCGCGATTCGAGCCGGGAACCGTACATCGAGAGGAGTTGCTCACAGGTCTCGCGTCCGAGCAACGACCGATCGCAGAACGTCTTGCCGCCGGTGGAATACCCGCGATTCGCCGCGCGATCGCGGAGGAGCGCGAACGCGCTCGTTCCGAGGGAAGGCCGGAGGTCTCCGGAGACGCCATCTTGGCCCTCGCCGAGCAGCTCGCCCCGTCCGTCAAGCAAGCGATCTGGCTGGACCGGGCCGAAGCCGCGGTTGCAGAAATTGAGCAGATCTCCCTTCGCGACCTGCGGACGACCGTCGCCGCGGCTGCCCCTCGCGACGAGGCCGCACGCGATCTCGACAGAAAGCTCCGCGAAGAACTCGATCGGCGCGTGAAAAAGCTGCGCACCCATTGGGAGGAGCAGATGACTCACGCCCTTGAGGAGGGCCGGGTCTTGCAGGCGTTGCGCTTCTCGGCACAGCCACCCGAGCCAACCGCCAGATTCCCCGCGGCTCTCGTCGAGCGGCTCGCGTCCAGCGCAGGTGCCGCAATGACCTCAGCCACACCGGTCGAACGCTGGCTGGCCTTGCTCGACGCTGCCGCCGCCTCGCCGATCCGGCGCCAGATCCACCCGGAAGGCCTACCCGAGGACGCTTCTGGAGAGGTCGTCCGAAAGGCGCGCCTCGCCGCTGGCAGTATCCCGGCTCTTGCGCCGATGATCGGGCTGTCCATGCCTCCCCCGCCCAAGCCGATCCGGGGGGCTCGCCCGCTACGTCCGCCCCGGCCCCCGGCCCGGCCGGCGAGGCGATCCGGCCCGGCCGCCGGGAGGAAGGACTCTCCCCCGGCCAAGACCACCGTCGAAAGCGCCGCTGCGGAGACCACGCCACAAGCTACGGCCGACACCGAGGACGCAGCGCCCGTCGAAACCGCGCGAGTTGAGTCGCATCCGACAGCCGGCCTCGAAGCGGAGATCGTCGCCGACGGCGCCCAGGGAGCTGAGCCCGAGACTCACGCCGAGAACGAGGCGCCTCAAGCCGATGCCGGTGACACGCCGGCCGATGTTGTCGCCGCGGAGTCTGAGCCGGCCGAGCCCGAGGTGGCCGCGCAGCTCGAGGGTGCCTCAGAACACGCTCCTGAGGTCGTCGCCGAGCCAGCTCACAGCGCCGAGGCCGGGACTCACGCCGAGGGTGCAACGACACAAGGCGATGCCGGCGACACGCCGCCAGAGGTCCAGTCCTAGCTGCCCGTTCGGCTTCTGCGGCCGAGGTGCGCCTCGAAGCCTTGTGGCGTCCTCATCGTTTGAGGTTCCGGTGCATCACGAGGAGGCGGGCGGCGAATCGGGAACCTTCCAGGAAGTTCTTGGCCTGTCTCATTCCCGGGAGCACCTGGACGTCGATGCCGTCGGCGCCGTTCGCGCCGGCCCACTCGACCAAGGACGCGAGCAGGCATTCGCCGACGCCCACCTCGCGCGCCGGTTCGTCGACGTAGAGCACCTCCACGATTGCGAGCCGGGACGAGTCCGCCAGCTCCTCGATGCGGCCGATGGCGATGCCGACGGGCACCTCGTCGAGCAGGCCCAAAAGCGCGAGCCGGCCTTGGTCGCGGACGATCGTGTCCATGAGCGCTTCGAGGGGCTCGACGAAGGCCTCCCGCGAGAGGTGGACATCTGCACCGCGCTCGGAGGCGACGTCCTCCCGGAACCGCCGGTAGAGCGCCACCAGCTCGGCCAGGTCCCCCACTGCGGCCACACGGGTGGCGAGCTTCACGGCTGTCGTCGCCACCCAGTGAGCGCCCGGCTCAGGCCGTGGCGCTTGCGCGCTCCGCATTCAGCTGCGAGATCCGGTGCAGCACGGTGCGGCGGCGCCGCGTGGCCGATTCGTGCTTACGGACGGCCTCAAGCTCGACCGGCGTGAGCGAAGCCAGCCTTTCTACGACCTGTGACGCCGCGAGCGTGTCGTAGGCCGGTATCGGGAGCTCGTGGCGCTGGGGACTCGCCGCGACGTCCATCGATGCGCCCATGCGGGGCGCAGGGTGGGAACGGGACACCTTCGGGCCGCGGTCGCCCTCTGGTGGGAGAGGGCGTTGTGGCGCCTCAGGAGCAGACGTGTCAACTGGGGCGCTTATCGCACGCGACAACGGTGAGCGTGCCTGTGGCCCGCTCACAGGCCCATCAGAGCTCCCCGACAGTGCCGAGAGGCGCCGGCGGGCCTCTGCGACGGCGAGCCTCCCGATCAGCTCGGCGGCACCGACCTGGCGCTCGAATCGCTCCCGGCCCCGCTCGGCGAGGTGCGGCAGCTCCTCGGCCGCCACGACCACAGCGCCGAGGGGCGCGTAGAGGAGGTAGTCAAGCATGACCTCGGATACGGGACGGTCGTCAACCACGAGACGACGCTACCCGCAGGCCCGCCAACACCTGACGTCTTTGTTCACACGCAGTCTCGGCAAAGGAGGCGCTTCTTGTCGGCGAGCTGCGTCTGGCTCTTTACGAGGAAACAGGAGCGGCAGACGAACTCTCCGGGCTGCTTGGGCAGCACACGCAAGGAGCCTTCGCCGCGCTCTTCGGCGTCGGGGGCTTCCTCCTCCTCGTCCTCCTCGTCGTCGGCGACGACGAGGCGTTCTTTCAAAATCACGTCCAGACTAGCCTCGACGTCGTCGTCATCGAGCTCGTCCTCGTCCTCGTCCTCGCTCTCGATCGGAACGACTTCGCCTTCGACAACGACGGCCACCGGGCCGACTCCGACGACCACGTCGTCATCGTCGTCGAGGTCGTCGACGAGCGCGACATCGGCGAGGTCGTCGTCGTCGTCATCGTCTTCGAGCAGGTCTGCGTCTGTGAGATCTTCGAGGTCCGCCTCGTCCGCGTCCGGAACCTCGAGATCGTCCACATCCGTGGGCTCATCCAGATCCGTCGTGTCCTTGGTGTCCTTGCGCATGAGCGTCCTTCAGGTGATCGGTGCCGGTCTCGCGTCATCACCGGAACTCGTGCCGGGTACGCGGCCGGAAGGACTATACGGCACCAACGCTCGCTTCTGACGCCTTCGGGCGAGATTTGCCGACTGGGCCTGTTCCGACGTTGCGGTAGCGCGGCGGCGGCAGGACCCAGGATGCCTTTGGGGCCACCCTTTGTCGCCTGCCCGGGCGATTCGCCGGCTCAGATGCCGACGGGGGCGTTCTCTACTCGACACCTGGGTCCCCACCACTCGCAACACCCCCGGACGCTCTTCGAGCGACCTCCGTATGAGCCGGAAGCCGCTCTCGGCTTGAGGGGACTCTCTAGTTATCACCATTGGGACAGGGCGCGTCAAGAGGGAATGAGAAGTCCCCCGTCAGAGACTCGGCGCGGAGCCTTGGCGCCTTGATTCCGAACGCTGTTCGGCCTCGAGGCGACCCAGCTCGGTCTCGGAGTGGTCCACAAAATTCATGGCATTCGCGATCGCCCGGTGACCGGCCTGCTCGGCAATGAGTCGGTGCATTTCTTGGGCGATGCGCCGGTAGGCGGGATGGCCCTGCGGTCCGGAGCGCAGCTCGAGCACGTGCATCGCCTCGCGGGCGTTGAGCAGCAAGGAGAAGCGGATGTTGAACGCGAGCGCGACCGCGTACGCGCTCTGCTCGGGAAAATAAGGCGCAAGGGCGTCGTGCAGGCTCTTGGAACGCTCAAGTGACTCGCGGAAGCGGCCAGAAAGGCCGGCCGCCTCGACGAGCTCGGGCACCTCGAAGCCTAGATCGGTCCCGAGGCGCTGCCACTCGACGGTGAGCAGGCGGTGGCGCTGAAGATCCCGGAAAGCCCCGTAGTCCGCCACGATGTCGAACCGGTAGGAGGTGCACTCGAGAGCCCTTCCGGGACGGTGGCGGCGATTTGAGCGCTCTCCCACGTAGGCATCAACGATCCTCTGGCGTGCCGTGGCGCCGAGGCCCGAGACGCGTCGGGCGACTTCCTCTTCGGCAACATTCAGATACGGGTAGCACATCGCCACCAGAACCTTGTCCTCCCCGACCGGGTCGAAGTCGGTGAGGGTGACCGATTTGCCTGGCGCTGGGACTTCCACGGGCCACAGCTCGTGCACCGCCGTCTCCATGGCTTCGCGGCGGGCCTCGAGGTACTCGGTCCAGACCCCGCCGCGTTCGGGCCGGTCGACGCGGGCGAGAAAGGAAGGGATTACCTTGCGCAGCTCGACCAAGATGAGGTCCGCGTAACGACGGGCTTCTGGCAGCGGGTGGGCCCTCATGCGCAACAACAGCTGCTCGTAGCCCTGGCCGGACCCGAAGATCCCGACATTGGAGAGCGACCCGGCCGGCAGTAGCCCCCGCAGGGCGTCGAGACAGCGTGCCCGAACCGCGTGGCGGTGCGCGAGCTCGGACACGCCCCCGTGTCGCGGGTTCTCGTGGAGCACGAAGGACTGCAACGCCGGGAGGAGCTCGCCGTAGGTGTCGAACATGCGGTCCATCTCACCGACATAGCGGGCGCCGAGCGGCGACTCCAGCACGGCCTGATCGCGGTGGTAGCGGTAATGGCCTGACGGGAGGCGGCTGTCGTATGGGATGTAGCGGGTCGACTGCTCGAGATAGGACATTAGCCGGCCCCGCTCGAGGATCTTGGTGAGGACGTTTGAGGACTGCTCGCAGGCGAGGTGGACGCTCCCAAGCTGGGCCACCGAGTCGTCTCCGTACTCGCTGAAGACCCGGGCGTAGAGCTCTTCGGCGCGCCGGAGCCCAACCGAGGCGTCCAGGCTCGTGTCGCCGGCGACGTCGAGCTCTTCGAAGAACTCGTCGAGGAAGAGCCTACGAAGGCTCTTGGACGATCGCGAGTAACGGGCGAACAATGCGCCTTTTACGACCTCGGGCAGGTTGACGAGCGCGAACACCGGGCCGTCCAGATTTGTGAAGTACCGGCCGAGCACCTCGCGCTCTTCGACGGTGAACCTCTCAGCACCTGCTATCGACATGCCCGGACGAGACTACGGTGCGGGTTGGCCCCCGGCGCGGATGGTCCCGCGCTCGACGGGGATCGTCACCACCGACGACGCCGCCACGACATCGCGAAGCAGCCTCTCGGCCGCCGAGCGGGCGGCGCGGGCCGTTTCGTCGCTTTCGGCCACCACCGCCACCTGGCGGAGGAGGTCGATCACCTGCTTCACATTGCGGACGAAGTCGCCGCCGGACATGAGCGGTGCCGCCCTGCGCCCACGCCGGCCCGCCCCGGCGCCCGGCTGGAGAACCTGGCGGAGCTCGCGGCCTTTCGCCCAGTCGTAGATGAGCGAGGCGAAACCTGCGTCCACACCGCGGGTGAGCGGCAGACCGAGGAGCTCCTCTTCGGCCGACAAAGACTTCGATAAGTCCTCGATCGCCTCGAGGCGCCGGGCGACCTTGGCGTTCGGCGAGGCAAATGGGGCTTCGCGCTCACGCCGTGCCTCGTAGCAGAACCCCGAGGCCACGGCCGCCAGGCTGGGGGCGTCGAGACCGTCGAGCTGGCCCGACTCGAGCGCCTCCGCGATGAGCAGATCGGCCTCGTGATAAAGCCCGGCGAGGCGCGCTCCGGCTCCGGTCACCTCCCAGCCTTTCAGGTACCCACGGCGTTCGAGCACACCTAGAACCGAGTCGAGCTCACCGACGAGATCCTCCGCGGTCAGGAACTGGGCGAACGAGGAGCTGACGAGCGTGTAGGCCGCCTCCCGGTTGTGGCGGCGGACGAGGTTCACGGCGAGGTTGTAGGTGGGCCGGAACGAGGAGGTAAGAGCGCGGGGGCGCCCGCCCGCGATCCGGGCGACGTCGGCGAAGCTGTGGAACGGCGAGCAAAGGACCGCCGCGTAGCCGATGTCGTCTATGCCGCGCCGGCCGGCGCGGCCGGTGAGCTGGGTGTACTCGCCGGGCGTGAGCTCTTGGTGCCCCCTGCCGCCGAACTTGGTGACCTCTTCGATGATGACCGAGCGCGCCGGCATGTTGATGCCGAGGGCGAGGGTTTCGGTCGCGAAGACGACCTTCACGAGCGCCTCGGCGAAACACGCCTCGACCGCCTCCCTGAACGGCGGCACCATCCCTGCGTGATGGGCCGCCACCCCCGCCTCGAGGCCCGCTGCGTAGAGCGGGTAACCGAGCACGGCCAGGTCCTCGTCGCTGAGCGGGTCTACATAGGACTCGACGATCGCGCGGATGCGGTGCCGCTCCTCGGACGTCGTCAGCCTCAGCCCCTCGTCGAGGCAGTGGCGCACGGACTCGTCGCAGCCAGCCCGCGAAAACACGAAGTAGATCGCGGGCAGAAGCCTGTCGGCGGCCAGCCTGTCGACGACCTCGGTCCGCGTCGGCCGGTAGAGCTGCCAGCGCCCCGGCCGTGGCCTCGTCCCGCCGGCGGGCGGCCTTGGGCCCGGCGCCGGGGCTCTTCGGCCGGTTCCGGGCCGGGTGAGGAGGTCGTCGAGCCTGATCGCCTCCGCGTTCGGGCGGCCGTCGACGAAGGTCGGGAGGAGGTGGAGCACCTCGGCTGAGCGGTCCCCTACCACGAACAGGTTCTTGAGCTCGACGGGACGGTGCTTCTCGATGACGACTCCGGTGGCGCCGCGGACCTCTGAGATCCACGCCGCTAACTGGTCGGCGTTCGCCACCGTCGCCGAGAGGCACACGAGCGTCACGTTCTGCGGCGCTCCCAAGATGACCTCCTCCCAGACGCCCCCGCGATAAGGGTCCTGGAGGAAGTGGACCTCGTCGAGGACCACATAGCGAAGGTCGGAGAGGCGACCGGGCTCGGCGTGGATCATGTTGCGAAGCACCTCTGTCGTCATGACGACGATTGGCGCCTGGCCGTTGATCGAGTTGTCGCCCGTTAGAAGGCCGACATTCTTGGCGCCATGCTTGCGCCGGAGATCGCCGTACTTCTGGTTGGACAGGGCCTTGATCGGGGTCGTGTAGAAGACCTTTGCGCCCTCGCCGAGGGCGAGGTGGACCGCGTACTCTGCGACGACGGTCTTGCCCGAGCCCGTGGGGGCGCTCACGAGGACGGACTGGCCTTCGTCTAGGAGGTCCAGCGCGTCGAGCTGGAACCTGTCGAGCGGGTAAGGATGCTCCGCGACGAACCGCTCGCGGGACGCGACGCCGGGCGAAGGCGCCTTCATGTCCTCTTTCTGGCGGGAGCGATCACTTGCCCAGCATCCTGCCGATGATGATCGATGCCTCGTAGAACAGCAGCAGGGGGATGGCGAGCGCCAGCATCGAGAACGGGTCCGAGCTCGGCGTCACGATGGCGGCGAAGGCCACCATCCCGATGATCGCCCAGCGCCTGACCTTCGACAGCTTCGCCGGGGTGAGGACCCCTGCGAGCTCGAGGGCGACGAGCAGGACGGGGAACTCGAAGGTGGCGCCGAAGGCCACCATCAACAGCAGGATCAGCTGCACGTAAGAGTTCGGCGACAAGATGTCTTTGATGTGCGGCCCGCTCACGTCCAAGAGGAAGCGCATCGCGTGCGGGAAGGTCAGGTATGCCACGAAGGCGCCGAGCGCGAACAAGCCCGCAGTGGCGAATGTGAACGGGAGCGCGTAGCGCTTCTCGTTCGCCTTCAGCCCAGGGGTGACAAAGCGCCAGAGCTGGAAGAACAAAACGGGGAGGGCGATGAGGATCCCGCCGTAGGCCGAGACGTTGAGGCGCAACGCGAATCCCTGTAGGGGCTGGGTGACATAGAAGTCGCACTGGCCGGCATTACTTGTATATTTCACCGCCTGGCAGTACGGCGACTGCAGCAAGGTGAGGATCTGGCCGTAGAGCACGTAGGTGACGACGGCCCCGACAGCGATAGCGCAGATCGAGATGATGAGGCGCCGGCGCAGCTCGGCCAGGTGCTCGCCGAGCGTCATCGCGTCGGGGTGCGGGCGCGGGTTGTCCCTCCGGGCGCGGAACCTCCCCATCCATGCCCAGGCGGCCATGGCTCAGTTCATGCTCGGCTCGTCGAACACGAACACCGTGTCGGCGGACCGTGAGTCGGCGGACAGAGTTCCGGCGGACGACCAGGATGGCATCGCCGCCGGCCTACGTGCCGAGGTATGGTCGGGTCTTCCCAACAGGGGCTTCCATGTCGAGTCGGCGGGAGGTTGCGCTCCCCTTCTCGGCGCGCTCCGTGCCGTAGGTGTGAAAGTGGCATCCTCCACCTCTTCGCCCGAGAGGGTGTCCGCGCTCGACGTGGTCACGCTCGTGTCCCCGATGCCGGACACGAGCCCAGAGATGTAGCCGCTGACGGCCTTTGACGGGCTCGTCGGGATCTTCGGCAGGTCGAGGTCCGGCACCATCGCGCGGACCTCCTCATCGAACTTCGCCCGGAGCCGGTTCAGTTCGCGCCAGGCGCCGCCGAGCTGGCGCGCCGCCCCCGGCAGCCTCTCAGGGCCCACAACGATGAGGGCGATGACCAGGAGCAGAAAAATCTTGGCCGGATCGAGACCGCCCACGGGCTGATCCTACCGTGCCACCGGTGCGAGAACCGGCCAGGGTCGAGTTGTCGTCATGAAGGAGCCTTTCTAGAAGAAATGCAGGTAGGGGTGCCCGAAACGCCACACGATCAAGAACACCTTGCCGACGATGAGCGGGCCCGCCAGGGTCCCCCATGTTCGGCTGTCGGCGGAGTCACCGCGACAGTCGCCCATCACGAAGTAGTGCCCAGGGGGGATCTTTGTCGTCGGGATGTTCTCGGCGTTCTCCGCGCAGGCCCCCTTCAAGGGCGGCAACCACGGCTCAGCGAGGGGATGACCGTTGATGAGCACGGTGCTGCCCCGAGATGAGATGGTCTCGCCCGGCAGGCCGATCACACGCTTGACGAGGTCTGAGTCGGTCGTGCCGACGTCCGCGGGGGGCCGCTTGAACACCACGATGTCCCCCCGGTGTATCGAGTAGCCGAACTTGACCACGACGATGCGGTCGCCGATCTGCAAGGTGGGCAGCATCGAGCCCGAGGGGACGTAGAACGCCTGCACGACAAAAGAGCGAAGGCCCCCAGCGGCCAGGACGGCGAGGAGCACGACGGCGAACCACTCGATTGCGCGGCGCTGCCAGGTGCGGCTCCGTGCCGGTCGGGCGGTCGTGGGCTCATGATCAGTCTCCGATGCCGTCCCCTGCTGCGGATTGGGCTCGAGGTCCTCAACAGCGCCGAACAGCGGCGCCGGGGGCTCGTCGCCCGCGCCCGAAGAAGCGTCGCCCGTGTCGATCATCGCCGAGCAGCCTAAATCGATTCGATGAGCCGCTCGACGCGCTCGTCGTGGGAGCGGAAGGGGTCCTTCAAAAGGACCGTCCGCTGGGTCTGATCGTTCAGCTTGAGATGCACCCAGTCGACTGTGAAGTCGCGGCGCTTCTCCTTCGCACGCCTTATGAACTCGCCCCGAAGCCGCGCCCTGGTCGTAGCCGGGGGTGAGTCCATCGCCTTGGTTATGGCCTCGTCGGTCGTGACGCGCTCCACCCGGCCTTTGGCCTGCAGCAGGTAGAAGATCCCGCGTGAGCGGTCCACGTCGTGATACTGCAAATCCAACAGAGCCACCTTGGGATGTCCGAGGGGGAGCTGATGGCGCGCTCTGTAGGCCTCCACGAGGCGGTACTTGATCACCCAGTCGCACTCGCGGTCCAATCCGAGCGGGTCTTTCTCGATCTGCTCCATGCAGTGCTGCCACATCGACAGAGCACGCTCTTCAAGGGGTGGCAGGCCGCGTCGCTCGTGGTAGCGCATGGCCCGTTCGAGGTACTCGCGCTGTATGTCGAGGGCGCTGAGCTCCCGCCCGTTCGCGAGGCGCACCTCGCGCCGACAGGTGATGTCGTGGCTTATCTCGCGAATCGCCCGTATCGGGTCCTCCAAGGTGAGGTCGCGGATGACCACGCTCGGGTCCTCCAACATCCGCAACAAGATGCTCGTGGTGCCGATCTTCAGGAACGTCGCGTACTCGCTCATGTTCGAGTCTCCGACGATCACGTGCAGGCGCCGGAAGCGCTCGGCATCGGCATGCGGCTCGTCGCGGGTGTTGATGATCGGTCGGCTTCGCGTCGTGGCCGAGGAGACGCCTTCCCAGATGTGCTCGGCGCGCTGACACAGGCAGAACATCGCCCCCCGGGCCGTCTGGAGGACCTTTCCCGCACCTGAGTAGATCTGCCGGCTCACAAAGAACGGGATGAGCACCTGAACAAAGTGCGAGAAGTCGTCACGCCGGCTCGTGAGGTAGTTCTCGTGGCACCCGTACGAGTTGCCGGCCGAGTCGGTGTTGTTCTTGAAAAGGTAGATGACGCCGCGGATGCCCTCGTCGCGAAGGCGGCCCTCGGCCGAGGCGACGAGGCCCTCCAAGATGCGCTCGCCAGCCTTGTCGTGGGCGACGAGGTCCTCGATGGAATCGCATTCGGGTGTGGCGTACTCAGGATGGCTTCCCACGTCCAGGTACAGGCGGGCCCCGTTCTCGAGGAAGACGTTGCTCGAGCGCCCCCAGCTCACGACGCGCTTGAACAGATAGCGCGCGACCTCATCAGGGCTCAGCCGACGCTGGCCGCGAAGGGTGCACGTGACCCCGTACTCATTCTCGATCCCGAATATCCTGCGATCCATCGAGGTCCACGGTAGCCTCGAAGTGGATGAAGCCAGCCGACCGCATGGTCTACCTGACCTCTGTCGTGGGTTCTTTTCACGGCCACGTTCTCGCGGCACGCCTCGGATCGGAGGGGATCGCGGTCGAGCTGAGAGGCCTCAGCGAGGGCCCGTACCCCCTTCCGGCCACTGTGAGCGTGTTCGTCCATGAAGATGAGCTCGAGCTCGCACGATCGCTCCTGTTGGCCGACGCCGTCGACGCCGCCTTCGACGAGCGATATGCGGATCTCGGGCCCGCGGACGCCTACGCGCTCGACCTTCCCCCGATGGACCTGCCTCGGCCCGCCAAGTCCCGCCGCACCCGCGCTGCCCTGGTCTTCGTGATGGTCGGCCTCGTCCTGGTCGTGGCCTTCATTACATCTTTTCACTGAGCCGGTTTTCACTGAGCCGGGGCTCAGCCGGCGGGTGCCTCGTCCGCCTCGCCCGTTGTGTCGGGGCCTTCGGCGGCAGGCTGTGAGCGGGGTGGCACTTCGGCGTCGGCGGGCGCTACCTGCTCGGAATCGCCGAGGAAGTTGGCAACCTCGTCGTCCTCGATGCGCCGAAAGGCACGGCGCCAAGGGCCGTGCTCGAGGACGGCGACCTCGAGATCGCCCCCGTGCAGGGTCCTCGCTGGTCCCGAAAGGCTCGCCACACAGGCGCGGATCGACTCGCCGAGCGACCAGCCCTGTGTGAACTTCGCCCCCATGCGCTGGGTGATCGCGTCGACCTCCCCACCGAGCACCGTGAAACGCTGTTCGTCGGCCACGGTGCCGTCATAGGCGATGTGGAAGAGCTGGTGGGCGTCGCCGACGGGATCGAGCTCGGCCACGAGGATCTCGACCTCGAGAGGCTTCATCTCGTGGGTGAAGACTTGGCCGAGGTACTGCGCGTAGACATTGGCGAGTGAGCGGGCGTCCACGTCCTCGCGCGAGTAGGCGTAGCCCTTGGTGTCGGCGTGGCGCACACCGGCGACACGTAGCTGGTCGAACTCGTTGTATCGGCCCACGCCCGCGAACGCGACGCGGTCGTAGATCTCGCTGATCTTGTGCAGCGTGCTCGACGGGTTCTCCGCCACGATGAGCACCCCGTTGTCATAGGTGGTGCCGACGAGAGCGCGTCCTCTTGCGATCCCCTTCTGTGCGTACTCGGCGCGGTCCTTCATGACCTGTTCGGGCGCCACGTAGTAGGGCATCGTCATGAGCGCTCACCTCCTTCGCCCCGCTCGCGCCGGCGCTCGAGGACATCGCTGAAGTGGTCTGCGACCTCCAGGTCCTCGAGGCGGGTGTAGCCCCCGGCCTCGACGGTGGCGACGACCGGGTAGATGCCCCGCAGCGGGTCCGGGCCGCCGGTCGCAGTGTCCTCGTCGGCCGCCTCGTACAAAGCCGCCACGGCAAGCTCGATCGCCTCGTCGCGCCCGAGGCGTTCGCGATAGCCGAGCTTCACGGTGTTCTTCGCGTCGCGTCCGCCCGAGCCCGTGGCGTGGAAGTCAGTCTCCTCGAAGCGGCCCCCAGTGACGTCGTAAGTGAAGATCCGGCCCTTTTTCAGCCGGAGGTCGTAACCGGCGAAGAGGGGGATGACCACAAGTCCCTGCATCGCCATGGGCAGGTTCGCACTCACCATCTGGCCGAGCTGGTTCGCCTTGCCCTCGAGGCTCAGGCGAGTGCCCTCGACCTTCTCGTAGTGCTCGAGCTGGGTCTGAAAGAGGCGCACCATCTCGATCGCCGTGCCCGCGGCGCCGGCGATGGCCACAGCCGAGTGACGGTCGGCCGGGAAGACCTTTTCGATGCTGCGGTGGGCGATCATGTTGCCCTCGGTCGCGCGCCGGTCCCCCGCTATGACGACCCCGGCGTCGTAACGAAGCGCCACGATCGTCGTGCCGTGCGCGACACCGGGCATCGGCGCGCCCGTGCCCGCGGCGCGGCCGGCGGGGTTGGTGGGGTCGTGGAGGTCGCCCGTGACGACTGGGGCTCCACCGATGCGAGTGCGGCGGAGCAGCTCAACAAAGCTCGGCCCCGGATCGTTGCCGAGGGGGAACAAAGGCAGGCTCATAGGAGGGGCTAGGTATCGCTTTCTCTCACTCGCCCCCCTTTTGGACATAGTTGCGGACGAACTCCTCCGCATTGTTCTCGAGGACTTCGTCTATCTCGTCGAGGAGGTCATCGATCTCGGCCTTGAGCCGGTCGCCCCGTTCTGCCGTTGCCGGCGCCTCCTCTTCGGTCGTGGTCGTCTCACGACTCGTCGTAGGTCGCTTTTTCAGCTCGCGCTCTGCCATCACCGTTCCTTATGAGCCCAGTCGCCTAAGTAGCTCTGCCGGAGTCTCGCATCCTTCGAAAAGCGTATCGACATGGCGAGCGGTCCCCTTCAGTGGTTCCATCATCGGCACCCGCCGGAGGGAGTCCTCCCCGATGTCGAACACGACCGAGTCCCAGTTCGCCGCGACAATCGCTGACGAGAACCGCTCGAGGCAACGGCCCCTGAAATACGCCCGGGTCGTCTCCGGCGGGGTGGTCGTCGCACGGGCGACGTCCTCCTCGTCGGTGAGCTTTTCCATCGCAAGCCGGGCGAAGAGCGACTTGGAAGGGCGCAGGTCGTGGTATTGCAGGTCGATTCCCGCGAGTTTCGGGTCGTCCCAGCCGAGGCCATGCCGGTCCCTGTAGGCCTCGACGAGGCGGAGTTTCGCGACCCAGTCGAGCTGGCCCGCGAGCGACTGCGGATCGGTCTCGAGCCCGGCGAGGACCGCCTCCCACCGGTCGATCAGCCGGCGGGCGACTTCCTCGTTGCCAAGGGCCTCGAGCCCCCGCTCGGCGGCGTACTTACGGGCGAGGTCGTACAGCTCCCACTGCAGCTCGAGCGCGCTAAGGGCGCCTCCGGAGGCAAGCTCGATCCTCGTGCGCAGCGTCGTGTCCCGAGACACCGCCTTGATCGCCCCTACGGGCTGGGCGAGCCTCAGATCCCGGGCGGGGTGGAAGTCGTCCTCGATCATCGCCAGCACGAGCGCGGTGACACCAATTTTCAAGAAGGTGGCGACTTCGGCCAGGTTCGCGTCTCCGACGATCACGTGCAGGCGCCGATACTTCTGCGGATCGGAGTGGGGCTCGTCACGGGTGTTGATGATGGGGCGCTTGAGGGTCGTCTCGAGCCCGACCTCCTCCTCGAAGAAGTCGGACCGCTGGCTGAGCTGGAACGGCGGGACAGCACCTCCGCCGAGGGACACCTCCTCGCCGATCTTGCCGGCACCGGTGTAGATCTGCCGGGTCACGAGGTGCGGGGTCAGTTCGTGGACGATCCTCGAGAACGGGATGGCCCTGTCGACGAGGTAGTTCTCGTGACAGCCGTACGAGTTGCCCTTGCCGTCGGAGTTGTTTTTGTAGATCACGATCTCCTCGCCCGGAGGAAGGAGATGGCTGGCGGCCTCCATGGACCGCCTCAATATCAGCTCACCAGCGCGGTCGTGCAGGACGAGCTCGAGCGCGTTCGAGCATTCGGGCGTCGAGTACTCCGGGTGGGCGTGGTCGACGTAGTAACGCGCCCCGTTCGTGAGAACCGCGTTCACGAGGTGGGTCTCGATCTCGGGAGGCATCGAGCCCTCCCGGGCAAAGCCGCGGGCGTCGCGGCCCGGTGACTCGTCCTCGAAGTCCCAACCGATCTTCCGCTCGAGTTGGGCTACGTAGGCGTTGATCAGCAATGAGGACGCGGTCGTCGGGCTCATGTCGCCAGGCGAGTTCACCTGGATCCCGTACTCGGTCTCTATGCCGCAGACCTTCGTCGTCGCCACGCTCGGACGCTACCCCACTCCGTCAGGCGGACTGGTGCACCCGGGTCGCTCAGAGATACTGCCCGGTCCCCACACGCTCGATGGCACGCCCGCCGCGTTCCTCTCCGCCTTGACCCATGAGCGTGCGGATGTAGATGATCCGCTCGCCCTTCTTCCCGGAGATCTTCGCCCAGTCGTCCGGGTTCGTAGTGTTAGGCAGGTCCTCGTTCTCCTTGTACTCCTGCCGGATGGACTCGATCATGTCGGCGAGGCGGATGCCATGGCCCTCGCGTGAGATCTCACGCTTGATGGCGAGCTTCTTCGCGCGCCTGACGATGTTCTCGATCATGGCCCCGGAGGAGAAGTCCTTGAAGTACAAGGTCTCTTTGTCACCGTTCTGGTAGGTGACCTCCAAGAAGCGGTTCTCGTCGTCGGCCCGGTACATCTCGGTGACCGTCTTCTCGATCATGCCTGCGACGGCCTTGTTGGCATCTCCGCCCCCGAGAGCGCTCACATCAGCGGCGTCTATCGGCAGGGTGTCTGTCAGGTAGCGAGAGAAGACCTGCTGGGCAGCGGACTCGTCGGGACGCTCGATCTTGATCTTCACGTCCAGGCGCCCCGGGCGCAGGATTGCCGGGTCGATGAGGTCCTCGCGGTTCGAGGCCCCGATCACGATCACGTTGCGAAGCGCCTCGACACCGTCGATCTCTGCCAGCAGCTGGGGCACGACCGTCGACTCCATGTCCGAGGAGATGCCGCTGCCGCGCGTGCGAAACAGCGAGTCCATCTCGTCGAAAAAGACGATAACGGGCACTCCCTCCTCGGCCTTTTCCCTCGCGCGTTGGAACACGAGGCGGATCTGGCGCTCGGTCTCGCCCACGTACTTGTTCAACAGCTCGGGGCCTTTGATGTTGAGGAAGTAGCTGCGGACCTTGGCGTTGCCCGTGCGCTCGCCGACCTTCTGGGCGAGCGAGTTCGCAACGGCCTTCGCGATCAGCGTCTTGCCGCATCCCGGCGGCCCGTAGAGCAAGATCCCCTTCGGCGCTTGCAGGTGGTACTCCGCGAACAGCTCACGGTGCAGGTACGGCAGCTCGACGGCATCGGTGATCGCCTCGATCTGGTTGTCGAGGCCGCCGATGTCCGCGTAGGTGACGTCTGGCACCTCCTCGAGAACGACCTCCTCGAGCTCGGGGCGGGGAAGCTTCTCGTACAGCAGCATCGTGCGCGAGTCCATCAACAGCGAGTCGCCCGCGCGCAGCTTGACTCCTGTGAGGAAGTCGGATATCTCCGCGACCTGCTCCTGGTCGGCGCGCCCGACAATCAGGCATCGGCGGCCGTCCTCGAGCACCTCGAGCACCGACACGACCTCACCGCCGAGCTCCGGATCGCGCACCAGCACGACGTTCAACGACTCGTTGAGGACCACCTCTTGGCCCTTGCGGAGCTCTTCTGTCTCGAGGCCGGGATGGACGGCAACACGCATCTTGCGCCCGCTCGCGAAAACGTCCACCGTTCCGTCATCGTTGCCGGCGAGGTAGGTGCCGTACGCACTGGGCGGCTGGGTGAGCTTGTCGACCTCCTCGCGCAACGCGGCGATGTGCTCTTTGGCCTGCTGGAGCGTGAAGGTCAGCTTCTCGTTCTGGGACACGGCGTGCGCGAGCTGGCCCTTGGTCTCGAGCAAGCGCTCCTCGAGCGTGCGCACTCGCCCCGGAGCCTCCTGCAGCCTGCGCCGGAGCTCGGTGATCTCGTCCTCGGCCTCCTCGGCCCGCCGGTGAAGCTCCTCCCGGTCCTCGTCGTCTTCTGGGAACCCCGTGTGTCCGTCGTTCTCCATGGTGTGCCCACCTCCTCACACGGCGCGATCTCCGCCCCCCTTCGGGACCCTACACCGGTGCCGGAGGGGTTTGACACCACAAGCGCGCGACCCATCCTTTGGCGGGGGTAGTACCCCCCGGGACTAGGCTCAAAGGAGCAAATAGCGGCACAACTCGGCCCAGCAGGCAGAGGCCCTCAAGGAGGAGTGGCGGATGAAGGTTTGGATCGACCAGGACCTTTGCACAGGCGACGGTGTGTGCGAGGAGTTGTGCCCTTCTGTGTTCACCCTCCTCGACAACGGGCTGACCTACGTCAAGCAAGGTGACGTGATCCTCAACGACCCGGGCGGCGAGTCGCAGATGGCGATGGTCCCCTCCGAGCTAGAAGACGCCGTCACCGAGGCTGCCGACGAGTGCCCGGGAGAGTGCATCTTTCTCGTCAACGACTGACGAGCGGCGTCGGCGACGCCACCCGGCGCGGTTCGCGCCACTCGGTGCGGCGCGGACCCTAAGCTTTGCGCGCCGAAGAGGAAGCGGTCGCGTCTCGAGTCGGTCGGACACGGAGCGAACGCCCCAAGGAGAAGAGTGGCTGATGAAGGTGTGGATTGACCAGGACCTCTGTACAGGCGACGGTCTCTGTGAAGAGATATGTCCTGCGGTGTTCACTCTTCTCGACGACGGCTTGGCCTACGTGAAGCAAGGCGACTCGGTCCTAAACGAGCCGGGAGGGGCGTCCCAGATGGCCGCGGTCGCTGCCGATCTCGAAGACGCCGTCACCGAGGCCGCCGAGGAGTGCCCGGGAGAGTGCATCTTCATCGTCACCGACTGACACACCCCGCTCGGCCCGCCCCGGCGGACGGTGAGGTACGCGGCGACGCGTGGAGACGGCCCCTTACGAGGACAAAAGCCGGGCCGAGGTGACAAAGCCGGTGTGGGCCACCATCCTGTGGTCCGGACGGACCGAGCGTCCTTCGATGTGCCAGGTCCGCCGCAGTATTTCGAATGTCTCTGCCATCGCGAAGCCGCTGTGCTCGAGCGCGCTGCGCAGCTCCGCGGTCTGGTTGATGCTCGGCAGGTACGAGAGCAGGATCCCGCCGGGAGCGAGCGCTTTCGCGGCGTGGGGAACCACCTGCCACGGCTCGGGGAGATCGAGCACGACACGGTCGAGGCCTTCGCTGGCGATGCCGAGGTAGACGTCGCGCTCGATGACGTCATAAGGCTGGCCAGGGCCCAAGAACGCATCCACGTTCGCGCGCGCCCGTTCCGCGAAGTCACCCCGCAGCTCGTAGCCGGTGATGACAGCGCCAGCACGCAACATGGCCATCGATAGCGCCCCGGAGCCAACGCCGGCCTCGAGGACGCGCGCTCCGGGGAAGATGTCGGCGGCGATGAGGATGGCCCCGAGGTCCTTCGGGTAGATCACCTGCGCTCCGCGCGGCATCCCGATCACCACATCGGCAAGGGTCGGGCGCAACACGAGATAGCGGGCGGCGTTGGTCACGCGCCCGTCCTTTTGACGGGCCTCGACCTCCTCGCCCTCGCTGCGGCCGATCAAGCTGTCGTGGTCGATGACCCCGGCGTGGGACTGAAACGAGCGCCCGGGATGCAGGGTGACGAGATAGCGGCGGTCCTTGCGGTCGACAAGTAGGACCCTTTCCCCGGCGGCGAGGGTTCTTGAGCGTGGCGAGGGCAGCTGGGCGCTCACGCCTGCGCCTCGGCGTCCCCTTCCGGGCCGATCGGCCCGGCTTCGACCGCGCCACGGCGCCGGCGGCGGGTCTTGTCATTTCGCGCCTTTGATGTCAGCTTGTCGGACTCGGCTTGCTGAGCCCGGGCGGCCCGCGCGGCCGCGCGGGTGTAGCGCCGGCTCGCCTCGCGCTTGGCCTTGAGCTTCGCCTCCCGTCGCTCGAGCTCGGCAGCCTTGCGGGTGGCCTTTTTCTTGGCGCGGCGCGTTCGAGGCGGAGCCGGGACGTGGCTCACCACGACCGACTCGCCAAGGCGAAGGCGCTCGACGCTGACAATGGGGGCCTGGCGGCGCGCCAGGAACCGTGCGAGCCACACGATGGCGCCTATCGAGAGCCAGACGTTGCTGCCCTCGATGAGCCCCGACCGGATCCCGCGCCTGATGAGCTGGCGCACCCAGCGATCGAGGTAGCTACGCACCGCTCCCCCAGTCCCGTCCGTCCACGCTCAGATGCGGCGTATCTCGAGCACAGAGGCCCGGCGCCGGCCACGGCGGCGACCGAGCAGGTACACGGCCGCAACCGCCGCCACGCCTGCGGCGACGATCACGCCGATCATTGGCGGTGCGGCGTCTGTCACCAGGGACTCGGTGCTGCCCCCGAGGGCGCGCAACTTGTCCTCCACGTCCGAGAGCGTCACTCGGCGCGGCTCGTCCTCAGCGAGCAAAAGATGCCTGACCAGGCGGATCGTCATCACCCTGCCTCCGATCGCTTCATCGTCGTGTCACTTCTTGGCGGCGCGCTTGGAGCGAGACCTCAAGAGCACGCCTGCGAATCCGCCCATCACCACCAGGCCGAGGATGCCCGTGATCGGATATGGAACCCACGACCAGTTGCCGGCGAAGACGCTGCCGGTCTCGGTCTGCAGCACCCGGAGAAGCCCGATGAGCAAAAGCACGGTACCGATGCCCAAAAGGACCGCCGCGATAGACCCAAACAGCAACGTTCGCCCCACCGTCTTTAGGGGCGTGACCGTCTCCTGGATCACATAGCGACGCAAGAGCCCGAACAGCTCGGCACCCTCCTCGCGCGGATGGGCGTGCTTGCCGTCAGCTTTTCCCGACATGAAACCGCAGGTTATCGGCTCCCGCCGCCAAATGGCTAGCTCGCGGCGCCGGGGACGTCGCCGACAGCGCGCTCCGAGCGGGCTCAGGGCTTCAGGGCGGCACGGAAGAACTCGCGCAGGTGTTCCAGTCGCCGGTCCAGCTCTGCCTGGCCGAGCAGGTCCGCCTCGAGCAGAGCCTCCAGGAACGGGACGTCGCTGAAGTAGGTCAGGATCGCGCCGTAGCCGGTGAGCACCAGCTGCTGGGCGTCATGAGCGCGAAATCGCCCCGCCGACATCTCCCGCTCGAAAAAGGCGACTGCCCTTTCCAGCATGGGACGCAGCGCGACACCCAGCTCGCCTGCCATTTGGCCGCCACCCTCGAGCGCTTCGCGCCGCACAAGGCGCACGAACTCGGGGCTCTCGGCGAAGAACCGGAAACCCGAGGTCAGCACGCGGTCCACCTGCTCCCAACCGTCGCGGGGACGGTCCGTGGCCTCGGCCACGCGCGCCAGCCAGTCGGAGAACGAGTCCTCTAACACCTCGCGGTAAAGGGCTTCTTTGGACGCGAAGTGGTGCAGCAGGCTCGGGCGGCGGATGCCCACGATCTCGGATATGTCGTTGAGAGACGTTCCTTCGAAGCCGTGCTCCGCGAAGCACCACAAGGCGGCATCCAAGATGGCTTGGCGCGTAGGCACACCCGGTCCGCGGACAAGATGGGCGGGAAGGGCATGGGACTGGCCCTCTTCTGCACCGGTCCCGTCAGGCTCCGGCGGCTTGCGCATCCACTCACCCTACCTACCGGACGGTAGGTGATGCTGATACTCTTCGCACGTGCCGGGAATTCTCCTCGCGGTGCTGGTGGGCCTGGGGCTCAGCCAGCTAGGGCTGTTCTGCACAACCATCTACTTGCACCGGGCGCTGTCGCACCGCTCGATCACGCTGAGGCCATGGGTCCGGTCCGTCTTCCGGGTGCTCATCTGGCTCATGACCGGGATAAGGCCCCGCCAATGGGCTGCGGTTCACCGCAAGCACCACGCCTTCACCGACGTCGAGGGCGACCCGCACTCGCCAGTTCTGCTCGGGTTCTGGCGCGTGCAGCTCACCAACGCCGCCCTGTACCGCAAGGTGGCCCGCGACGGGGTCACGGTGCAGCGCTACGCGAAGGACCTGCCGCCGGACCGCTGGGACAGAGTGCTTTTCGACCACGCTTTCTTAGGGCTCGGGATCGGCATCGCCTTGCTCTGCCTCGTTCTCGGCTGGAGGCTCGGCCTGGTCGCCGCCGCCGTCCACGCGCTTAGCTACCTTGCCTTGAACGCGGCGATAAACGCCGTCGGGCACAGCTTCGGGAAGAAGAGCTACGCCAACACCGCGTTCAACAACCAGTGGCTCGCCTTTGTGACCGGCGGTGAGGGCTTGCACAACAACCACCACGCCGCGCCGACGTCCGCAAAGCTCGCTCTCGGCCGTCACGAGCTCGACCCGGCATGGTGGCTGATCCGGCTTATGGTGTGTGCGCACATGGCGAGTTTGCGGCTGAAAGAGGCGCGTTTCGTCCCGCGATCGGCCCCGTCCATGAACAGCTGATAACAGACCTCTGACCTCCCGGTTCCCTGACCCGACGAACGGCCCGGGGCGCGTAGTCTGACAGCCATGGCCGATGCAGAACTCGAACAGCTGTGCGTCAATGTCATCCGCGGCCTCGCGATGGATGCTCCCCAGCGCGCGAACAGCGGCCACCCGGGTACCGCCATGGCGCTCGCCCCGCTGGCACACGTCTTGTACTCGCGAGTGCTCCGCCACGACCCGAGCCATCCCGGATGGCCCGATCGTGACCGCTTCGTATTGTCGAACGGGCACGCCTCGATCCTGTTGTACTCGATGCTGTTCCTCAACGGCTACGGCCTCGAACTCGAGGACCTCCGCCAGTTCCGCCAGTGGGGCTCGCGCACGCCAGGGCACCCGGAGGTCCACGCCCTCGCCGGCGTAGAGGTGACCACCGGCCCTTTGGGCCAGGGCTTCGCCAACGGGGTAGGCATGGCGATAGCGGAAAGGTTCCTGCGCGCCCATTTCGGCCCTGAGGCGATCGACCACCACATCTTCGCCACCTGCGGCGACGGGGACCTCATGGAAGGCGTCAGCCACGAGGCCGGCTCACTGGCCGGCCACTTAGGCCTCGGCCGTCTCGTCTATGTCTACGACGACAACCACATCACCATCGACGGCCCGACCGAGCTCGCCTACACAGACGACGTCGGCAAGCGCTTCGAGGCCTACGGCTGGCACGTCGAGCACCTCGGCGAGGTTGCGAACGACCTCGATGCTCTCGAGGCCGGCCTGCGCCGGGCTATGGCAGAGGCCGACCGCCCCTCCATGCTAATTCTGCGCAGCCACATCGGCTGGCCCTCCCCGCACCGGACCGACACCAAAGAGGCCCACGGCGACCCCCTCGGTGCCGAGGAGATCGCCCTCACAAAGGCGCTATTGGGACTTCCCGTGGACGAGGACTTCTGGGTCCCCGACGAGGTGCCGGCCTTCTACGCAAACTGTGCCCGTCGCGGCGAGGCGGCTCGGGAGGAATGGGAGCGTCGCCAGGCAGTCTCGGTCTCTGACAAAGAGCGTTTTGAGGCCTGCCTGGCGGGGCTCGGGCTTGAGGGCTGGTCCGAGGCGCTGCCGAGCTTCGAGGCCGGCACGAAGCTCGCCACTCGAAAGGCCATCAACAAGTGCCTGACGGCGACGGCGGCCGGGATCCCGGGACTGATCGCGGGCGCGGGAGACCTCACCGGCAACACCGGTGTCGACCTCGGCGCGGGGGCCGAGGTCCAGTCGCACGAGCATCCGGGCGGGGTCCAGGTCCACTTCGGCATCCGCGAGCACGCCATGGCGGCCGCGATGAACGGGATGGCACTGCACGGTGGCGTGCTGCCCGTCGGCGGAACATTCTTCGTCTTCAGCGACTATGCCCGCCCTTCGGTCCGCCTCGCCGCGATATCGGGGGCTCACGTCGTCTACTTCTTCACCCATGACTCGGTCGGCCTCGGCGAGGACGGCCCCACGCACCAGCCGATAGAGCAGCTGGCGTCCCTGCGGGCCATGCCCGAGCTTCGAGTGATACGCCCCGCGGATGCCAACGAGACCGCAGCCGCCTGGCGGATCGCCGTCGACAAAGACGGCCCCACGGCGCTGGTGCTGAGCCGCCAGGAGGTCCCCGTGCTCGAAGAGACGAGCTCGCTCGCAGCAGAAGGCGTCGCCCGGGGCGCGTACGTCCTCGTGCCCGGGCGCGAAGCCGGCAAGGCCCCCGACGTGGTGCTGATCGGCACGGGCAGCGAGGTGCAGCACTGCCTCGGGGCCGCGAAGCTGCTCGGGTCGGGCGGTGTGATGGCCCGTGTCGTGTCGTTCCCGAGCTGGGACCTGTTTGCCGACGAGGACGCCGGCTACCGCGACGACGTCCTGCCACCTGGTGTGCCGCGTCTCGCCGTCGAAGCAGGTGCCTCTTTCGGCTGGGAGCGCTACGCGGACGCGACTGTCTCGATCGACCGTTTCGGCGCTTCTGCACCGGGGTCAGTGAACATGGAGAGGTTCGGCTTCACCGCCGATAACGTCGCTGCGCGGGCCCGCGAGCTGCTCGGGGCCCGGGCGAAATAGCAGGGGGACGCATGACACGACTGAACGATCTCTACGACTCCGGGGCCCAGAGCCCCTGGCTTGACAACCTGAAGCGCGCCTATTTGACCTCCGGGCGCCTCGCCGAGCTCGTCTCGGAGGGCGTGCGCGGCCTGACGTCCAACCCCACGATCATGGCGAGGGCAATCGCGGTCGGCGAGGACTACGACGCGGAGTTCTCGGCTGCCCTGGAAACTGGCCAGAGCGTCGAGGAGGCCTACTGGGACCTCGTCATAACAGACGTCAAAGGTGCCCTCGCCGTGCTGCGGCCGGTCTATGACGCCAGCGACGGGGGCGACGGTTTCGTCTCGATCGAGGTCTCCCCGAGCCTCGCGCACGACACCCCGGGCACGATCATTTCGGCAAGGGACCTGCACGAACGCATCAACGAGCCGAACGTGCTGGTGAAGATCCCCGCCACGCGAGAGGGCCTCGAGGCCATAGAGACCATGATCGCCGCGGGCCGCAGCATAAACGTGACCCTGATCTTCTCCCTCGAGCGCTACCGCGCCGTCGTCGAGGCCTATATCTCGGGTCTCGAGCGCTTCGTGGCGGGCGGAGGCGATCCCTCAAAGGTCGCCTCCGTGGCGTCGTTCTTCGTCAGTCGCGTCGACACCGAGGTCGACCGCCGCCTCGAGCAGGTCGCGAAGAACGCCCCGGCCTCGCCCGCGCTCGGGCTTCGCGGCACGGCGGCCGTCGCCCAGGCCCGGCTCGCCTACAAGGCGTACCTCGAGCTGTTCTCCGAGGCGCGCTGGGAAGCCCTCGAAGCCGCCGGCGCCCGGCGCCAGCGCCCGCTTTGGGCCTCCACCTCCACGAAGAACCCCGCCTACCCCGATCTCGTCTACGTCGACTCGCTCGTGGCCCCGAACACTGTCAACACCATGCCCGAGGAGACAGTCGAGCTGTATCTCGACCACGGGAGGGTCGCTTCTATCTCAGCGGATGATCTCGCCGCGGCTGAGTCGAGCTTCGAGCGCCTCGCCGAGTGCGGGATCGACATGGCCGATGTCGCCGCGGTCCTCGAGAAAGAGGGCGTGGACGCCTTCGCCGCCTCCTTCGACGATCTCATCGGCAAGCTGCATGAGAAGGCCGAAGCGATAAGGGCGCCCCGATGATCTCCGGGGTGCTAAAGCGCCTCGAGGCGCGAGACCGCACGCTTTGGCCCGAGGGCAATGTCTCGCCGAACCGCCTCGGCTGGCTCGACATGCCCCGGCACATGCTCGACGAGTCACGCCGGCTGGCGAGCTTCGCGGCCAGCATCGACCAGGACACGATCGTGCTCTTGGGCATGGGCGGCTCCTCGCTTGGCCCGGCCGTGCTCGCGGCCGTCAGGGACAATCTTGGGGGCCAAACGGGCCGGAGCGTGGTCGTCTGCGACACGACCGACCCCGCCACGGTGGCGGCGCTGCCCCTGGAGCAAGCCTTCATAATCGTCTCCTCTAAGTCCGGCACGACGCTCGAGCCGAACGTTCTGTTCTCCTACGCGCGAAGCCGCGTTTCCGATCCCGCCCGCTACGGCGTGATCACCGATCCCGGCACCCCGCTCGGGACCGAGGCGAGTGAGCTTGGCATCCGGCACATCTTCGAGAACCAGCCCGACATCGGCGGGCGGTACTCCGTGCTCTCGTACTTCGGACTAGTCCCCGCGGCCCTCATGGGCTACGAGGTGGCCGAGCTGTGCGAGCGCGCCCTCGATGTCGACCGGGAGGAGGCCGTCGCCCTCGGCGAGGCGATGGGCCGCGCGGCCCTCGAAGGGCGCGACAAGACCACGATCGTCGTCGGCGAGAGGGTCCGCTCGTTTGGCCTCTGGGTCGAGCAGCTCATCGCAGAGTCAACCGGCAAGCTGGGCCGGGGCTGTGTCCCGGTGCCGACGACAGAAGACGAGCGCGGCGAGGACCGCCACGTCATCGGCGTGTCCCTCGACGGCCCGGGGGCCCTCGGGGCCGAGTTCTTCCGTTTCGAGCTCGCCGTCGCCATCGCAGGCCACGCCCTCGATCTCGACCCGTTCGACGAGCCAAACGTCGCCGAGTCCAAGGCCAACACCTTCGGGGTCCTCGGCGCTCTCCCGCTCCCCTCGCTCGCGTCCTGCCCGGCTGAGGAGGCGATGTCCCTCATCTCGGCGGCGGTACGCCCACACGACTACGTGTCACTGCAGGTGTACCTGCCCTACGGCCAAGACGACGCCCTCGAAGCGCTGCGGCGCAAGGTGCGCGACGCCAACGACCAGATGGCCGTCACCGCCGGGTACGGGCCGAGGTTCCTGCACTCGACGGGCCAGCTGCACAAAGGCGGCCCGAACAGCATCGTCGCCGTGCAGCTCGTCCGCTCGAGCCCGTCGGCCGAGCTTGCGATCCCCGGCGAGCGCTACGACTTCGGGACGCTCATCTCCGCCCAGTCGATCGGGGACCACGACAGCCTCGTTGCCCACGACCGCCGGGTGATCCGCGTCGAGCTCGACGACCTGGCGGAGATCTGATAACTGACCCACAGGCGCACAGGACCGCACAGGGAGGAGCACGACGATGAAGATCGGGATGGTCGGCCTCGGCAAGATGGGCGCCAACATGAGCCGGCGGCTGATCGAAAAAGGGCACCAGGTCGTCGGATTCGACCTCGGCGCCGAGGCTCGCGCCGCGGTCGCCTCGTACGGGGCTGACACTGCCGCGACCTTGGAGGAGATGGCGGCGAAGTTGTCCCCTCCCCGAGTGGCATGGGTGATGGTGCCCTCGGGCAAACCGACCGACGACACCGTGAGTGCTCTCGGCGGGCTGTTCGCGACCGGCGACATCGTTATCGACGGCGGCAACTCAAACTACAAAAAGGCCGCCCCATATGCCACCCAGCTCGCCGAGCGCGGCGTCCAGTTCATCGACGCCGGCACCTCTGGCGGGGTGTGGGGCCTCGAGAACGGTTACTGCCTCATGGTGGGCGGGAGCCCCGAGGCGGTCAAACTCGCCGAGCCCATCTTCCTCGCTCTCGCCCCCGAGGGTGGCTACGCCCATGTCGGGCCCGTCGGCGCGGGCCATTTCGTCAAGATGGTTCACAACGGCATCGAGTACGGACTCATGGAGGCCTACGCCGAAGGCTTCGAGCTGATGGCCAAGGCGGACGAGTTCGCGCTCGACCTGCACGAGATAGCCGCGATCTGGCGCTACGGCTCGGTCGTACGCTCGTGGCTCTTGGACCTGGCCGAGTTGGCGCTGAGGCCTGGCGCCGGCTTCGAGGACATCGAGCCGTACGTCGTGGACTCGGGCGAGGGCCGCTGGACCCTGCAGGAGGCGCTAGAGCGCGACGTCCCGGTCCCGGTCATCGCGGCTTCGCTCTTTCGCCGTTATGAGAGCCGCGAGGACAACTCCTACGGGCTCCGGTTGCTCGCCGCGCTTCGCAACCAGTTTGGTGGCCACGCTGTCGTGCGAGCCGGCGAGAAGGCGTCCTCGTGATGGCAGAGCGGTCCCAGTCGAGGGTCCCTCCCGTCGCCCTCGTGATGTTCGGCGCCTCGGGCGACCTGACGGCCCGAAAGCTTCTGCCGGCGCTCGCGTCGCTCGCCGGTGAGGGGTCGCTCCCCGAAGGCTTCGGCCTGATTGGCGTGTCCAGGACCAAGTGGTCCGACGACGAGTTTCGCGACCACTGCCTCGAAGCCGTCCCCGACGCCAAGCCGATATGGGCCGAGATCGTCAAGCGCTTTTGCTATGTGCCCGGCAACTATGACGACGACGCCACTTTCGCCAAGGTCGCAGAGGCCCTCGCGGGGCTGGATGCCCCCGAGGCTCGCGGCGGGGGCACGGCTGGCAACCGGATCTTCTACCTCGCGACTATCCCCTCCCTGTTCGGGGAGGTGGCGCGCGGCCTCGCCCGGCACGGGCTGAACCACCCGGGAGCGGGGGGCAGGTTCTCCCGGCTCGTGATCGAAAAGCCCTTCGGGCGCGACCTCGAAACGGCCATGGCGCTGGATGCGACCCTGCACGAGTGCTTCGAGGAGCACCAGATCTACCGGATCGACCACTACATGGGCAAAGAGACCGTGCAGAACGTCCTCGCGCTGCGGTTCGCCAACTCGATCTTCGAGCCGGTCTGGAACCGTCGCTATGTCGGCCATGTCCATGTCACCGTGGCCGAGTCGATCGGAGTCGAGCACCGGGGCGCGTTCTACGAGAGCGCCGGTGCGCTTCGCGACATCGTCCAGAACCACGTCATGCAGGTCCTCGCTCTCACCTTGATGGAGCCCTCGGCGACGATGGACCCCACCTCGATCCGCGACGAGAAGGTGAAGCTGTTGCGCTCGGTGATGGCTCCGCGCGTCGACGAGGCCGAGTCCGCACTTGTCCGCGCGCAGTACCTGACGGGCATGATCGACGGCCAGCGTGTGCCCGGTTACCGGGAGGAGGACGGCGTCAGCCCCCAGTCGATGACCGAGACCTTTGTCGCGATGCGCCTTTCGGTCGACAACTGGCGCTGGGCGGGCGTGCCGGTGTTCATCCGGACCGGCAAGCGTCTCGCCAAGCGCTCGACCGAGGTCGTGATGGTCTTCCAGCGACCGCCGCATCTACCCTTTGCAGGCAAGCTCGTCCGCGGCCTGCAGCCGAACGCCCTCATCTTGCGCATCCAGCCCGACGAGGGCATAACGCTGCGTTTTGGGGCCAAGGTGCCTGGTCAGGACTACCGCGTGAGGACCGTGGGGATGGAGTTCTCCTACAAGGACGCCTTCGGGTCCGACCCGCCCGATGCCTACGAGCGCCTCCTGCTCGACGCCATGATCGGCGATCCCACCCTGTTCATCCGCACCGACGAGGTCGAGCAGGCCTGGCGGCTGCTCGAGCCGGTTCAAGAGGCGTTCGCGGAGGGCTACCCGCACTTGTCTGTCTACAACGCGGGCACCTGGGGGCCGCTTGAGGCCGCCCGGCTGCTGGAGCCCGAGGGCTACGAGTGGGTGAACTCCTAGATGGCGCACGGCGCCATGGCGGGTGTCCCCTTCGGGGAGCTGCGCATAGTAGAGGGCGTCCCCGCGGCCTTCGCGGCTCTGGTGGCCGAGCAGGCGGGACTCAAGGCCGGGTCCGGGGAGGCTGAGCCGTTCCGCCTCGTCCTCTCGGGCGGCTCGACAGCGCGGGAGTGCTACGAGCGCCTGGCCTTGAGGCCGGAGGTCGACTGGAGCCGCGTCGAGTGCCTCGTCGGCGACGAGCGCTGCGTCTCGGCCGATGACCCGGACGCCAACCAGCGCATGATCCGCGAGGCGCTCGTCGGGCGCGTCGATCCACCCCCCCACTTCGTGCCGATGGACTGCGAGCAGCCCCCTGAGGCCTACGAGCAGGTAATCACCGCTAGCGCGCAGCTAGACCTCATCCACCTCGGCCTCGGGCCCGACGGCCACACCGCGTCTTTGTTCCCGAACTCCGTCGCGCTCGGTGCTCCGGCCGACCGCCTCGTCGTCAGCAACGTCGACCCGTCGGGGCGCAACCCGCACCTGCGGCTCACCATGACCTTTGCCGGCATCTCCCGCGCCCGGCTCGCGGTGTTCACCGTCGCCGGTTCCGACAAGCGCGAGGCCATGATGCGCGTCCTGCACCAAGAGGACCTCCCGGCGGCCCGCGTGAGGGCGCAGCGGGTGCTCTGGCTCTGTGACGCCGAGGCGATCGGCTCCGGGCCCCTTGGCCTAGGGTGAGCCGATGACCGAAGACGCCCGGGCCTCGGCCGACGCCACCGTGAGAGCGCTAAGCAAAGACGCCGAGCACCCTACCGACGCCGAGATCCTCGCGACGCCGCTTTCTGAGCTGCTCTCTTGGGCGCGCCAGGTCCGCGACCTTTTCTACTCGAGCCGGGTCACCTTCTCGCCGAAGGTGTTCATCCCCCTTACGATGCTCTGCCAGGACCGCTGCGGCTATTGCACCTTCGCCAAGCCACCCGCCCGCCTCGCCCAGCCCTACATGAGCCCCGACCAGGTCCTCGCCCTCGCCCGTGCCGGAGCCGAGACCGGGTGCCACGAGGCCCTCTTCACCCTCGGGGAGCGCCCGGAGCTTCGATACCCGCTCGCGGCGGCGTGGCTCCACGACCACGGCTTTTCCTCGACGGTCGAGTACCTCGCGCACTGCTGCCGGCTCGTCACCGCCGAGACTGGCCTGCTCGCGCATTCCAACGCCGGGGCGCTGTTTGCCGACGAGCTCGCCCAGCTCCGCACTGTGACGGTGAGCCAGGGCATGATGCTCGAGTCCCTGGAGCCCTCGCTCGCGTGTCACCGCGCCTCACCGGACAAGACACCCGCCCGCCGGCTCGCGACCTTGGAGGCGGCCGGAGTGCTCCAGATCGCCTTCACGACCGGGATCCTCGTCGGCATCGGCGAGACTCGGGCCGACCGGCTCGTGGCCTTGCGCGCGATCGCCGCGAGCCACGCCCGGCACGGGCACGTGCAAGAGGTGATCGTCCAGAACTTCCTCCCGAAAAGGGCAACGGCCATGCAGGCCGCAGCCGCGTGCCCGCCCGAGGAGCACCTCTGGTCGATCGCGGCCGCACGCCTCGTGCTCCCGGCGGAGATTCACCTGCAGGCCCCACCGAATCTGACCGAGGACTTCTCGAGCTTGTTGGGTGCCGGAATCGACGACTGGGGCGGCGTGTCCCCGGTGACGGCGGACCACGTGAACCCAGAGCGCGCCTGGCCGGCTCTCGAGCGCCTGCGCGAGGTGACCGAGGCCCACGGGCACGTGCTCGCCCCGCGTCTCGCCGTTCATCCCGAGTGGGCCGCCACGCGCTTTGTCGCCGAGGAGCTGGCTCACGCCGTCATGGACCGCTCCGACGCGGAAGGCCTCGGGCGCGACTCGTCGTGGTGCTCGGGCGGCGAGGAACCCGCCCCTCTTGTCGTGCCCCGGGCCTGGCTGAACCCGCCCGGGCGCACGGGCCGGTCGATCTCGGCACCGCCAGTCTGGCAGTCCCGCCCGGGTGGACGCGCCGATGTGCACGAGGTGCTCGCCGGGGTGCTCGCGGGGCAAGAGGTCGGCGAGGACGAGATCGTGACTCTGTTTCGGGCCCGCGGCCGCGAACTCGTCGCGGTCGCTGAGGTCGCCGACGAGCTGCGTCGGGCGGCGGTGGGCGACGTGGTCACCTTCGTCGCCAACCGGAACATCAACTACACCAACATCTGCACCTTCAAGTGCAGGTTCTGCGCCTTTTCGAAAGGGCCGCTCTCGCTGAACCTGCGCGGCACCCCGTACCTGTTGGGCCTAGACGAGATCACAAGGCGCGTCGTCGAGGCAGAAGCCGAGGGCGCGACCGAGGTCTGCCTGCAAGGCGGCATCCACCCCGACTTCGACGGCGAGTACTACGTCGAGGTGCTGAAGGCTGTGCGCAACGCGTCCGAACACATACACATTCACGCTTTCACGGCCCTCGAGGTGAGCGAGGGGGCGCGCAGGCTGGGCGAGCCCCTCGAGGCCTATCTCGTGCGTCTTCGCGATGCGGGTCTTCGTACCCTGCCGGGCACCGCGGCGGAGATCCTTGACGACGAGGTCCGGGCGATCCTGTGCCCGGACAAGGTCAACACCGAGGAGTGGCTCGAGGTGCACCGGGTCGCGCACGGGGTCGGCCTGCGCTCGAACGTCACGATCATGTTCGGGGCGGTCGAACAGCCCCGCCACTGGGCGCGCCACCTCGTGCGCACCCGCGAGCTGCAAAAGCAGACCGGGGGGTTCACAGAGTTCGTTCCGCTCCCGTTCGTGCACATGGCGAGCCCCATCTACCTGCAGCACAAGGCTCGGCGCGGGCCGACGTTCCGCGAAGCGCTCTTGATGCACGCCGTGGCGCGTATCGCCTATCACGGCTGGATCCACAACATCCAGGCGAGCTGGGTCAAGATCGGGCTCGAGGGCTCCAAGCAACTGCTCGTCTCGGGCTGCAACGACATGGGCGGGACGCTCATGGACGAGAACATCTCCCGCGCGGCGGGAGCCAAGCACGGACAGCGAATGTTCGAGTCTGATTTCAGAGACCTTGCAGAGTCGCTCGGGCGCTCCCTCGAGCAGCGCACGACCCTGTACGGACGGGTCGTCCCCGCCACAGGCCGGACATGACCGCCACGACACCATCGGACACCGACGACAAGGCCAGCGCGCTTGTCGCCGAGCTGTTGGACCTCGCGGGCGCGAGCGCGAACCGCGACCTGCTGCGCGACATCCTTTTTACCGGCCTCGCTCTCGGGCATATCGACGCCAGCCGTCTCGATTTGAAGATCGCCGCCTCGGCGCTCGCCGAGATGGGGAGGGCCTTCGACCTTTTCGCCCACTACCGCGGGATCCAGAAGCTGACCATGTTCGGATCAGCCCGCACCGCGGTCTCGGACCCCCTTTACGCCCAGGCGGTCGACCTCGCCGCCCGCATGGCTCGCGAGCACTGGCTCGTGGTCACCGGCGCCGGGCCGGGCATCATGGCGGCCGGAGCCGACGGCGCCGGGCCGGAGATGTCGCTCGGGGTCGAGATACGTCTCCCGTTCGAGACCATCTCCCATCCCCAGCTCGCAGCCGAGGGGCGCGTCGTCGAGATGAAGTACTTTTTCACGCGCAAGTTGATGCTGATGAAAGAGTCGGCGGCCTTCGCCGTCCTGCCAGGCGGTTTCGGGACACTCGACGAGTGCTTCGAGCTGCTCACCTTGTCGCAGACAGGCAAGGCCGAGCCGGCGCCGATCGTGCTCTTGGACCTGCCGGGGGACCCGTACTGGGTCGGCCTCGAGAGGTTCTTAAAGGGCGAGGTCTCCCGCCGCGGCCTCGTCAATGACGAGGATGCCGCTCTGTATCGAATCACCGACGACGTCGGCGTGGCCGTGGACGAGATACTCGACTTCTACCGCAACTACCACTCCCGACGCTTTGTCGGCTCGACCATGGTCATACGCTGTCGCTATGCGCCGAGCGACGAGGAGCTGGCGGCGTTGAACGAGGAGTTCGCGGACATCTGCAGCACGAAGGGGATCTGGCGGACAGGCCCGTTGCCCCCTGAGCGGGCAGGGCGCGACCAGCTCGAACTCAAGCGAATTGCCCTTGAGTTCGACCGCCGCTCGCACGGGCGGCTGCGCATGCTGATAAATGCCATCAACCGCTGGCCCGCCCGGAGCTGAAGCCTCAGAACTCCTCTTCGCCGGTCTCGGTCGTGCCGGCGCCGCCCGCGGCACGTTCGGCCTGGACGACGAGGGACGAGGCTCGCTCGACGGCGTTGCGGGCGCGCGAGAGCAGCTTTTCGCGGACTAGGTCGGGGTCGTTCTTGGCCGGCTTCGCGCCGCGGTGCATCTGTGCCCGCAAGGAGTCGTAGGCGGCGTCGGACAGCCTCTCCGCCAGTGTGTCGAGCTCGGCCCGGATGGACTCCAAGGTCTCGTCTCCCACGTTGCCTCCGATCTCATCAAGCCCGCTAATGCTGTCCGCGCGCGAGCGTGACGATCGCGAGCTCGCCGTGGCTCTGCCCGGTGCGGAGCACCTTTTTGTCGAACTTGCCCACGCTCGTCTTCGGGATCTCGGCCACAAAGGCCCACTGCTCGGGGACCCACCAGGCCGGGACCTTGTCGCGTAGCCACCCGGTTAGCTCGTCGACGCCCGCAGAGCAGCCCTCGGCGAGCACGACGCAGGCGAGCGGGCGCTCCCCCCACCGCGCGTCGTGCACGGCCACGACGGCCGCCTCGACCACCTCCGGATGGGCCATGAGGAGGTTCTCGAGCTCGACCGAGGAGATCCACTCCCCGCCCGTTTTTATGACGTCCTTGGTGCGGTCGGTGATCTGCATGAAGCCCTCGGAGTCCAAGGTGCCGACATCGCCGGTCCGCAGCCACCCGTCGTGGAACCGCTCCGGGCTGGGGTCTTCGTAGTACTCGCCGGTGACCCACGGGCCCCTGATCTCGAACTCCCCGACCGAGACGCCGTCGGTGGGACAGACCCGGCCCTCTGCGTCGACGGCCCGGACCTCGACGCCGAAGCAGACCCGGCCGGTCTTGGACCGGTACTCGATCTCGCGCTCGGGCGGAGTGCCCCTCGGAGCAAGCGCGATCGCGCCGAGCGGGCTTGTCTCGGTCATCCCCCAGCCCTGGACGATCGGGACGCTGAACAGCTCGTCGAAACGCTCGATCATCGAACGTGGCACCGGCGCCCCGCCGACGAGGATTGCCCGGAACGACGACATGTCCGTGCCGTGCTCCTGGGCGTGTCTGAGCACATCTGTCCAGATGGTCGGCACGGCGCAGGCGAAACTGGGGCGCTCCGCCTCGATGATGCGCACGAGCGCCTCGCCCTGCAAGAAGCGCTTGGGCATGATCAGGTCCGCCCCCGCTAGCCACGCCGCGTAGGGCACGCCCCAGGCGTTCACGTGGAACTGGGGCACGATGAGCAGGATCCGGTCGTAACCGGAGATCCCGAGAACGCCCGAGGAGGTGGCCGAGAGCGAGTGCAGGTATATCGAGCGGTGGCTGTAGACGACGCCCTTGGGCGAGCCGGTCGTCCCGCTCGTGTAGCACATCGCGGCCGCGTCGGTCTCGTCCAGGTCGGGCCAGTCGAAACCGGGCGCCTCGGGACCGATCAGCTCCTCGTAGGGGATCGTTTCGCCGAGCGCGGACACGTCCCCCTCCCCGACGGTGATGACGTGCTCGACCCCGGGGCGATCGCCGAGCACGCGAGCGAGCGCTGGCGCCAAGACCGCGTCCGCGATGATCACCTTGTCTCCGGCATGGTCGATCACGTGCGCGAGCTGGTCGGAAAAGAGCCGGACGTTCAAGGTGTGAAGCACCGCCCCCATCGCCGGGACGGCGAAATATGCCTCGAGATGCTCTTGATGGTTGAGGCAGAAGGTCGCGACGCGCTCGCCCCGGGAAACCCCGAGGCGTTGCAACCCCGACGCAAGCCGCTCTGCGCGAGCCGCGACCTCGGCGAAACTCGCCCGCCGGAAGCTGTCTCCCTCGAAGGTCACGACCTCGCTCGAGCCGTGGACCCGCTTGCCATGGGAGAAGATGTCCCGCACCAAAAGAGGCCTGTCCTGCATGGTGCTGTGCATCGGCGTGCCCCCTTCTCAGCCTGGATGGCCTCTTAGCCCATGTGACGATCGCTCTGGCGGCTGCCCGAACAGGTTGTTGCAGCGCCCGCCATGTTAGGGCCGAGCCGGCCCGGCGAAGAAACCACCTCCCCGCTGGTCCTCGTGGGTAACCTGGGCTCGAACCGCTAGGAGTCTCGGGGAGGTTCGAGGTGGCGCACCGGGAAGACCCGATCTCGCCGCCTTATGGCAGCGGGCATGAAAAAGACACTCTGCTCGGCGTCCTCGAATCTGCCACCGCGGCCCTCGCCCGCAGCGACGACAGTGCGCCTGGGGCCGGCACTGGCGGCCCGTCCGCGGCGGCCACCCGTGTCGTGTCCGAGTCGCTCGGCGGCTCGGCGGTCCTGTGGCTGCTCGATCAGTCCGGCGGTCTCGGCCTCGCGGCTGTAGCCGGCCTTGGACCTGTCACCGACACCGTGTTGGCACAGGCTCTCGGCAAGGCACAGACCCGGGGTGGCCCCGGCCTGCTCGGCATCGTTCTTCGCACGGGCACGCCCGTCGACGCCCCAGCTCTCGAGTGGAGCCAGCTCGGCGAGTGGGACGATCCCGAGGTACTCGGGCTCCTCGAGTCCCTCGGCCCGGTCGCCATGTGCATCGTGCCCGTCCGGGCCCGCGCCGAGGTCCGCGGCGCCATGCTGCTCGCCCGCACGGCCGCCCTCGGTCCGCCGTCGTGGGCGCAGCGGACGATCCTCCAGGACGTCGCGGACCGCATCGGCCTCGCGAGTGCCTATGCGGCGCAGGTCTCGGCCCGTGCCGCGGCCGAGGAGCGCCTGCGCTCCAATGCGGGCCGCCAGGCTGCGCTCGCGGATCTCGGCCGCTGGGCGTTCGTCGGGCTCGCCTACCCCAACCTTGTCGAGGACGCCCTCGGCGTGCTCTCCGTGCAGCTCGACGCGGATTTCGTGCACGTGTTCGAGGTTGCGCCTGACACGACGTTTTTGTCGATGGTGGCCAGTCGTGGGCACGGCCCGGCCGGCCCAGAGCTGCTGTCGACCGACCCGACCTCCTCCCCGGTGAGCTTCGCCCTCGTCACCCAGGAGACGGTCGTATGTGACGACCTTGCCCGGGAAGCACGTTTCGAGATCCCCGAGCTTTGGACCCGGGCGGAGGCCATGAGCGTGATCGAGTCGCCCATCCCGGGACACGATTCACCCATCGGCGTCATCGGCGTCGGGTACCGCAGGTCGCGGAGGTTCGCGGAGGAGGACGTGAACTTCGTCGTCGGGGTCGCGAACGTGCTCGCGGCCGCTGCCGCCCGTAACCGTGCCGAAGGGGCGATCCGGGACCAGGCCCTGCAGGACCCGCTCACGGGGCTTCCCAACCGGCTCGTGCTCGCCGAGCACGGCCATATGGTCGCGGTGCCCACCCAGTCCGAGATGAGCGGCGCCAAGCGGACGGTGCTCGTCTTGGACATCGATCGGTTCAAGGAGGTGAACGACACCTTGGGCCACGCCCTCGGCGACCTCGTCCTCGTCGAGGTGGCCCGCAGGCTGCGCGAGCTCGGGGACCCCGTCGAGATCGTCGCCCGCCTCGGCGCGGACGAGTTCGCCGTCGTCGCCGCGAGCGTCACCGAGCCGGCCGACGCCGACGCCCTCGCCACCCGCCTGCTCGCGGCGCTGTCAGAGGCGATCGAGGTTGGCGGGGTCCGCCTGCGCCTTCGCGCGAGCGTGGGCGTCGCCGAGGCGGCCTTGGACGACAACGGGGCGAGCCTGGGCGTGCCGGCGCTGCTGCGCCGCGCCGAGGTGGCGATGTACCAGGCAAAGGCGGACCGGCGCGGGATACGGCGCTACAGCGACGACCTCGAGCGCTCGAGCCTTTCTCGCCTCGCACTCGCGAGCGAGCTCGCCGACGCGATCGACCACGGCGAGCTCGGCCTCGACTATCAGCCGAAGATTGACGCCGTCTCGAAGATGGTGACCGGCGTCGAGGCGCTCGTGCGCTGGCGGCACCCGACGCGGGGCCTGTTGGTCCCGGACGTCTTCATCCCCCTCGCCGAGCAGACCGGCATGATCCGCGAGCTCACCAACTGGGTGCTGGAAAAGGCACTCTCGGAGTGTGCCGGCTGGCACCGCTCGGGCCACTTCATCCCTGTGGCGGTCAACCTTTCTGCTGCCACGGTGCACGACCCCGAGCTCATGGGCGCAGTCACCGCAGCCGTGAGCCGTTCCGGCCTGCCACCGCGCTCGATCGAGCTCGAGATAACCGAGAGCGCCGTCATGTTCGACCCCGAAGGGGCGCTGCGAAGCCTCGAGTCGCTCGTCGAGTACGGCGTGAGGCTCTCCCTCGACGACTTCGGCACCGGTTACTCCTCGCTCTCTTACCTGCAGCGCCTGCCCGTCACGGCCGTCAAGATCGACAAGTCCTTCGTCGAGCCGCTCCTGAGCGACGAGACGGCTCGCGCCATCGTCGCCTCGGTCGTCGAGCTCGCCCACGGCCTGCACCTGTCGGTCATAGCCGAGGGTGTCGACTCGGCCGAGGTCGCGGACCAGCTCACCGCCATCGGCTGTGACGCCCTGCAGGGCTTCTACGTCGCGAGCCCGATGGGCCCGGCCGAGCTCGAGCTGTGGATCGCCACCAACTCACCCTCCCAGGCGGAGCGTCCGCTCTAGGCGCCCGCCGCCCCTTTTCGGGGACAGCTGGCCCTCAGGCGAGGGCCAGCTGTCCCGGCACGACGGGGGCGGGCAGCTCAGCGCGCCCGGTCAGATGACGGTCGACACTTGACGCGGCCGATCGGCCCTCGGCGATCGCCCACACGATGAGGCTCTGGCCCCTCGACATGTCGCCGCACGCGAACACTCCCGGGACGGTCGTCGCGAAGCCGGCGTCGACGGCGACGTTGCCCCGCGCGTTGAGCCCGAGGCCGAGCTCGCCCACGCAGGTGTTCACCTCCGGGCCGCCAAAGCCCATCGCGATGAGCACGAGGTCCACCTCGAGCTCGAAGGCGCTGTCGGGCACCGGGATGAAGCCGGGCCGGCCGTCGATGATCCCCGCCGCGACGGCCTCGGCCCGAAGCGCCCTCACCGCTCCTGACCCGTCGTCTACGAGCTCGGTCGTGCTGACAGCGAAGAGCCGTTCGCCGCCCTCCTCGTGCGCCGAGGAGGCGCGCAGTATCACCGGCCAGGTCGGCCACGGGTTGTCGGCAGCCCGCGTCGGGCCCGGCATGGGGAGGATCTCGAGCTGGGCGACTGAAAGCGCCCCCTGGCGGTGGACAGTGCCCAGGCAGTCGGCGCCGGTGTCGCCTCCGCCGATGATGACGACCCGGCGGCCGCGGGCATTTATCGGCGACGAGGCGAGCGCGCCCTCGCAGACGAGATTGGCGGACTTCAAATAGTCCATGGCGAAATGCACGCCGGAAAGCTCGCGCCCGGGCACGGCGAGGTCGCGCGGGCTCGTGGCTCCGCCCGCGAGGACGACGGCGTCGTAGTCCCTCACGAGCTCGGTGGCGCTCAGCACCGAGGCGCCCGGTGCCGCCGCGCCCGGTATGTCCGCCGGAGGCAAAGGGCCGGGGCCGCCGACCGACACGCGGGTTCGGAACCTGGTCCCTTCGGCTCGCATCTGCGCGAGACGGCGGTCGAGGACGGACTTCTCGAGCTTGAACTCGGGGATGCCGTAGCGGAGCAGGCCCCCGATGCGCTCGGCGCGCTCGAACACGACGACCTCGTGGCCCGCCCGGGTGAGCTGCTGGGCGGCCGCGAGGCCGGCCGGACCTGAGCCGACGATGGCCACGTTCTTCCCGGTGGGCTTTCTCACCCGGCCCGGGGCGAGTACGCTCGAGCCGGCCGCCCATTCTGCGATCTCGAGCTCGACCTGCTTGATGAGGACGGGCTCGGACACGAGCCCGAGGACGCAGGACCCTTCGCACGGCGCCGGGCAGAGCCGGCCGGTGAGCTCGGGGAAATTGTTGGTCGCGTGCAGGCGGTCGCTCGCCTCCGCGAAGCGACCGGAATGGATGAGGTCGTTCCACTCCGGGATCAAGTTGCCGAGCGGGCACCCCTCGTGGCAAAAGGGTATGCCGCAGCTCATGCAGCGGGCGGCCTGCTCGGTGAGCTCCTCACGTTTGAAGGGGAGATAGACCTCCCTCCAGTCGGTGACGCGGGCCTCGACCGGGCGGCGTTTGGGCCCCTCGCGCTCGTAGCGCAAAAAGCCACGCGGGTCAGCCATGAGCCGCCGCCATGATCTCCTCGTCTACGGACCCGCCCGCCTCGACGGCGCGCCGGGTGGCCTCCAGCACCCGGCGGTAGTCGCGGGGCATGATCTTGACGATCTCGCCGAGAGTCTCGTCCCAGCGGGCCAGCAGGCGCGCGGCGAGCGCCGAGCCGGTCCTCGCGAGGTGGGCGCGGCACAGCTCCTCGACGCTGCGACGGTCCTTCTCGTCGAGCGACTCGAGCTCGACCATCTCGGGGTTGAGCCGCCTCGCGAGCACGCGGCCCGGATCGTGCACGAAGGCGATGCCGCCCGACATCCCGGCCGCGAAGTTGCGGCCCGTCCGGCCCAAGACGAGGACCGTGCCCCCGGTCATGTACTCACAGGCGTGGTCCCCCACCCCTTCGACGACCGCGGTCGCGCCCGAGTTGCGGACACAGAAGCGCTCCCCGACCTGGCCCCGAATGAACGCCGCTCCGGCCGTTGCTCCGTAGAGAACGACGTTGCCGGCGATGATCTGCTCCTCGGCCGCGAACGGCGAAGCCTCGGGCGGTCGCACGACGATGATCCCGCCCGAGAGGCCCTTTCCGAGGTAGTCGTTGGCATCGCCCGTGAGCGTCAGCGTCACCCCGCGAGGGACGAAGGCGCCGAAGCTCTGGCCGGCCGAGCCGCTAAAGCCGAGCGAGATCGTCCCCTCGCCAAGGCCGGCGCCGCCGTAGCGGCGGGTGATCTCCGAGCCGAGCATCGTCCCGACGGCGCGGTGGATGTTGCGGATCGGCCGTTCGAGCTCGACCGGCTCGCCGCGTTCCAAAGCGGGCATGCACGCCGCGATGAGCTCGCAGTCGAGGGCGGAATCGAGGCCGTGGTCCTGCTCGCGGGTGCGGTGCAAGACGGCCGACGGCCCGCCGACCGGCTCGAGGATCGGGCGCAGGTCCAACTTGCCCGCCTTCCAGTAGTGCTCGACGGCGGCTGCGGTGTCGAGGCACTCGACATGGCCGACGGCCTCGGCCATGGTGCGAAAGCCCAGCTCGGCGAGCAGCTCCCGGCACTCCTCGGCGATGAAGCGGAAGAAGGTCTCGACGAATTCCGGGCGCCCGGTGAAGTTCTGGCGCAGCTCGGGGTTTTGCGTCGCGATCCCGACCGGGCAGGTGTCGAGGTGACAGACGCGCATCATCACGCAGCCAGACACGACGAGCGGGGCGGTCGCGAAGCCGAACTCCTCGGCTCCCAACAGTGCCGCCACAATGACGTCCCGGCCCGTTTTGATCTGGCCGTCGACCTGCACGGTGATGCGGTCCCTGAGCCCGTTGCGAAGCAGAGTCTGTTGGGTTTCGGCCAGACCCAGCTCCCACGGCGCCCCGGCGTGCTTGAGCGAGGTGAGCGGGGCGGCGCCCGTGCCGCCGTCGTGGCCGGAGATGAGCACGACGTCGGCGTGCGCCTTGGCAACTCCCGCCGCGACGGTGCCGACACCCACCTCGGCGACGAGCTTGACGTGAACCCGGGCGCGGGGGTTGGCGTTCTTCAAGTCGTAGATGAGCTGGGCGAGGTCCTCGATCGAGTAGATGTCGTGATGGGGCGGGGGCGAGATGAGCCCGACGCCAGGGGTCGAATAACGCGTCTTCGCGATCCAGGGATAGACCTTGTGCCCCGGCAGCTGGCCCCCCTCGCCGGGCTTGGCGCCCTGGGCGATCTTGATCTGGAGGTCGTCCGCGTTCACGAGGTACTCGCTCGTGACCCCGAAGCGGCCCGAGGCGACCTGCTTGACGGCGCTGCGGCGCAGGTCGCCGTTTGGATCGGGCACGTAGCGCTCGGGGTCCTCGCCACCCTCGCCGGTGTTCGAGCGCCCGCCGAGGCGATTCATCGCGATCGCGAGGGTCTCGTGCGCCTCGGCCGAGATGGACCCGTATGACATCGCCCCCGTCGCGAAGCGCTTCAGGATCTCCTCTACCGGCTCGACCTGCTCGGGCGCGATCGCTGGTCGCAGCGCGGCCTCGCCGGTCCGCAGGCGGAGCAGGCCGCGAAGCGTCGCCAGCCGCTCGGACTGCTCGTCGACGAGGTGGCTGTATTCCTTGAAGACCTCGTAGCGCTTGGAGCGCGTGGCGTGCTGCAGCTTGAACACGGTGCGGGGGTTGAAGAGGTGGTACTCGCTCCCGCGCCGCCACTTGTACTCGCCTCCGACCTCGATCTCGAGCTCGCCCGGGCTCGGCTCGGGCCCCTCGTAGGCATAGCGGTGCCGCCGCGCGACCTCGTCCGCGAGTTCGACCAATCCGATGCCGCCGAGACGGCTCGGCGTCGCCCCGAAGTAGCGGTCCACGAGGCCGCGCTCGAGCCCGATCGCCTCGAAGACCTGGGCGCCTGTGTAAGAGGCGACCGTCGAGATGCCCATTTTCGACATCACCTTCAAAACGCCCTTGCTCGCGGCCTTCAGGTACCTCCGCACGGCATCGCGCTCGGTCGTCTCGCCCAAAAGGCCGTCGCGCACCATCTCGGCGATCGACTCGATGGCGAGGTAAGGGTTCACGGCCGCGGCGCCGTAGCCGATGAGCAGGGAGAAGTGGTGCACTTCTCTCGCGTCGCCGCTTTCCACGACGAGGCCGACCCGGGTGCGCTCCTTCTCGCGCACGAGGTGGTTGTGCACGGCTGCTGTCAAGAGCAGCGAGGGGATCGGGGCGCTCGTGGCGTTGGCGTTGCGGTCCGACAATACGATGATGTTGGCCCCGAGGGCTATCGCCTCGGAGACCTGGCGGCAGACCTTGTCAAGGGCGGCCTCGAGGCCCGGGCCACCGTCTGCGACGGGGAAGAGGCCGTCGACGGCGAAGCTCTCGAAGCCGGGCGTCTCGCCGTGCTCGTTGACATAGAGCAGCTTCGCGAGGTCGTCGTTGCTGATGACCGGATAGGGAAGCTCGATCTGGCGGCACGATTCGGGCCCGGGCTCTAACAAGTTGCGCTCCGGCCCGACCGTGGCCCCGAGCGAGGTGACGAGCTCCTCCCGGATGGCGTCAAGAGGCGGGTTCGTCACCTGGGCGAAGAGCTGGGTGAAATAGTCATAGAGAAGGCGCGTTCGTTCCGAGAGGACGGCGATGGGCGTGTCTGAGCCCATCGAGCCGATGGGCTCGGCGCCTGTGCGTGCCATTGGCTCGATGATGAGGCTGAGCTCCTCGCCCGTGACCCCGAAAAGCCGCTGGTGGCGCACGACCGAGGCATGCTGGGGCGTGAGCATGAGGCGCGGGGGCAGGTCGTCTAAATGGACGAGGCCCTTCGAGAGCCAGTCCGCGTACGGGTGCGCCGCGGCGAGGGAGGACTTGATCTCCTCGTCCTCGACGATGCGGCCCGCGGAGGTGTCGACGAGGAACATTCGCCCTGGCTGCAGGCGCCCTTTTTTGATGACCGAGGCCGGGTCTATGTCGAGAACCCCGACTTCGGAGGCCAAAACGACGAGGCCGTCGTCGGTCACCCAGTAGCGGGCTGGGCGCAGGCCATTGCGGTCGAGCACAGCCCCGACGACCGTCCCGTCGGTGAAGGCAACGGCGGCGGGGCCGTCCCAGGGCTCCATGAGCGAGGCGTGGAAACCGTAAAAGGCGCGTCGGGCCGGGTCCATCTCGGTGTGGTTCTGCCAGGCCTCCGGGATCATCATCAAAACGGCGTGCGCGATCGAGCGCCCGCCGAGATGGAGCAGTTCCAGAACCTCGTCGAATGTGGCCGAGTCGCTCGCGCCGGGGGTCACGATCGGAAAGATCCGCCCGATCTCGCCCTCGAAACGGTCGCTCGCCAAGAATGCCTCCCTGGCGCGCATCCAGTTGCGGTTGCCCTGGAGGGTATTGATCTCACCGTTGTGCGCGATGAGCCGGTACGGATGCGCGAGCGGCCAGGAGGGGAAGGTGTTGGTCGAAAAGCGCGAGTGCACGAGCGCGATCCGGCTCTCGAGCCGCTCGTCGCTGAGGTCCGGGAAGAAAGCCCGCAACTGCTGGGGAGCCAGCATCCCCTTGTAGACGAAGGTCCGTGTTGACAAGGAGGGGAAATAAAGGCCCACGTCGGCGTGCTCGCATCGCTTGCGCACGACAAAGCACTCGCGCTCGAGGACATCGCCCGTCCGGGCGGCCCCCGCACGGTCCGCGCCGCCCGAGCCGTCGGCCAGGAAGACCTGGGAGAACCGGGGCGCGTTCACCCTGGCACCCTCCCCCGCCGCCGCGAGCTCGACGGGCACATCGCGCCAGCCCAGCACCTTGAGGCCTTCCTCGCGGGCGATCTCGGCGACGAGCTCCATCGCCCGACGCGCGGCCGTCTTGTCTGTGGGGAGGAAGGCCATGCCGGTGCCGTAGCTGCCCGGCTCGGGCAGCTCCACGCCGGCGACCTGCGAATACAGCCTGTGCGGGATCTGGATAAGCGCCCCGGCGCCGTCGCCGGTCCCCGGGTCAGCCCCGAAAGCGCCCCGGTGGGCGAGGTTCTCGAGCGCTGTCAGGCCGAGGCTGACGACACGGTGGCTGGCAGGCCGGGCCAAGTCCGCCACGAACGCGACGCCACAGGCATCGTGCTCGAATGCGGGCTCGTAGCAGCCCACCGGGTGCTTGCTCGTCATTGGCGTCCTCGTAGCGCTCACACGCGACCGAGTTCTCGGTCTTGGTCGGTCGATCGATATCCGGCTCAGCCGTCCGGCCATCGCCGTCGGCTAACGGCCGGGACGCCCTTGGCCCAGCAAGTACGCGAGAGAATACACGCCAGCAGAAGGCCTCTTGGCCGCTCGCGGCCTTAGGCCCGGCTCAAAGGGGGTCGACGCTGATCTTCCCGCCGTCGGCCACGTGCTCTGTGAACTTGGTCCCGTCCCAGTAGCGAAGCTCGTGGCGCCCGCCAGGGTCCGGGAGCCAGGTTCGCGGAGGGGGCGGAGGCGCAGGCACGGGCGGTGGCGCGTAAGGGGCGGCCTCAGGCGAGCCCGCCTGGTCGAAGCCGGGGAAGACGGTCCCCGGTGGCGGAGGGCTTTCCCATCCGCCCGGCGGTGGCGCAGGGCCCCAACCGCCTTGCACCGGGGCGTCCGAACGAGAAGGCGCGGGGGCCTCGAAGCCCTGCGGGTTCCCGGGGCCAAACCCGCCCGGGGGTGCGTTCCAACCCTGCTGGGGTGGGCCTGCACCTGGTCCCCAACTCGGGCCGGGCGATTTCCAGCCCGTCGGGCGGGTCCGGGGCCTTGTGGTGAAGTAGGCGATCATGTAGACGATGGCGCCGAGTAGGGTCAAAAAGAACAGCAGCACCGCCCACACGGCCGACGGGAGCCTCCACGGAGTCACCCCGCGGGCGCGTTTGTAGCGCTCCGAGGCGAGATAGCCCAGGATCGCAAGGACCGTTCCGAGGATCAGGTCCTCGATCAGCTCGGAGTTGCTGTACGCGACAGTCATGGTCAGGCCGAGGAGCCGCTCAGCATGCACGCCCCTGAGCGTAACCGCCTCCCGGCGCGTCGCAGCGAACAGCTCCCGGCCACGCACGAGCCGGCCCGCCCTCGGGTGCTGCGCTGGCCGCCTGGCGGGCAGGCCGGGCCGAGCCCGGCGGTCGTAGGATCGCCGCCGTGAGCCCTCCAGCACCGCGAGCTGACCAAGAGCCGCGCCCTACGCCGAAAGTCGCCCTCACCATCGCCGGCACGGACTCCGGCGCCGGGGCGGGCGTCGGCGCCGATCTACGTACCTTTGCCGCCTCGGGAGTCTTCGGGACCCTCGTTGTGACCGCGGTGACCGCTCAGAACACCCTCGGCGTGCGCGAGTTCCTCGCCATGACCTGCGAGATGGTGGAGGCGCAGCTCGATGCCGTCTTGGACGACCTGCCTGTGGCCGCCGCCAAGACAGGGATGCTGGGCACCTTCGCCGTCGTCGAGCTGCTGGCGGGCCGGGCTTCGGAGGGCCAGCTCCCGCCTCTCGTAGTCGACCCGGTGCTCGTCTCCTCCAGTGGCGAGTCCATCTTCGCGGGCGACGTCGTCGCCGCATACCGTGACCTGTTCGCCGCAGCCGTCGTGATCACGCCCAATTTGCCCGAGGCGGCGCTATTGACCGGGCGTGAGATCGCCGGCCTCGCGGACATGCAGGATGCCGCCCGCGAGCTGCACAGCCTCGGTCCGAGCCTCGTGGTCGTAAAAGGCGGCCGGCGCCGCGACGCCGAGGCCGTCGACGTCGCCTTCGACGGCCACTCGGTCACCTTGTTGCGGGCGCCGTGGATAGACACCCCGAACGTGCACGGCACCGGGTGCACCTTCTCGGCTGCCATCGCAGCCAACCTCGCCCTCGGGCTCGGCCCGCTCGAGGCCGCCCTGTCGGCCAAGCGCTTTGTCACCCGGGCGATCCAAGGGAGCTCGAAGTGGAGGCTCGGGGCCGGACACGGCGCGATCGACCAGACCGGGGCCGGTGCGACTGGTGACTAGTCCCTGAGGACGGCCCAGGGCCGTCCTCAGGGTGCTCAGAGTCGCTCTGGGGCGCCGTAGGGGTGGAGAACCCCGGGCACGCTGACGTGGCCGTCCAGGTCCTGGTTCGCCTCGATGAGCGCGATGAGAAAGCGCGCCGTCATGGCGGTCCCATTCAGGGTGTGGACAAAGCGCAGCGAGCCGTCCGCGTCCCGAAAGCGCACGTTCAATCGCCTTGCCTGGTAGTCGGTCGTGTTCGAGCACGAGGTGATCTCCCGGTAGCGCTGCTGGCTCGGGATCCAGGCCTCCACGTCGTACTTCTTGGCGGCGGACGGGCCGAGGTCGCCGGCCGCGGTCACGACGACCCGGTAGGCGATGCCGAGAGTGCCGACTATGTCCTCCTCGATGGCGAGGATCTCCTCGTGGTGCTCTCTTGAGCGCTCGGGATGGGCGAAGAAGAACATCTCGACCTTGTCGAACTGGTGCACCCTGAAGATGCCCCGGGTGTCGCGCCCGGCCGCGCCCGCCTCGCGTCTAAAGCACGTCGAGTAGCCCGCGTAGCGAAACGGCAGCTCGTCGGCCGGCAGGGTCTCGTTCTGGTGCAGTCCCGCCAGGGCGACCTCGGAGGTGCCGGTCAGGTAGAGGCCGTCGGCCGGGAGCTGGTAGAGATTGACCTCCTCGGTAGGAAGAAAGCCGGTGCCGTACATCGCCGACTCGCGCACGAGCACCGGCGGCAGGACGGGCTCGAAGCCGCGGGCAACGAGGCGGTCGAGGGCGTAACGGTAAAGCGCCAGCTCCACTAGAGCGACGCCGCCACGCCTGTAGGCAAAGCGGGCGCCGGAGACGCGCGACCCGTGTTCGAGGTCGAACCCGGGGCTCGCGAGACCCTCGCCCCGATTCGAACCCCAGCGCGAGCTCAGCTCGAGGTGATCGAGCGGCTCGAAGCCGAACTCGGGCGGTCTGCCCACCTTGCGCAGCTCGAGTGCGTCCTCGTCGCTGAACCCGTCCGGAGCGGTGTCGTCGGGCGGATTCGGCAATGTTGAGAGCAGGTCGGTTCGGCTGTGCCCGAGGGCTTCGAGCTCGCTCTCGGCCTCGCGCAGTTCCTGGCCGAGGGCGACGAGGACGGCGCGTTCCTCCTCGCTCGGCTTTCCCCGGGGCCGGGTGCGTGAGCGCAGCGCGTCGACCCTGGCCGAGAGCTCGCGCCAGAGACCGTCGAGCTCCAAGAACGCGTCGAAGTCCGCCGCCGCCCCTTTTCGCGCGAGGGCGCGGCGGAACTGGTCGGGGTTCTCGCGGGCAAGGCGGATATCGATCATTGCCTGCGTAGCCTAGGAGTTGGGAGGCACCCGGCTCTAAACGGCTCGGCGCAGGGAGATCTCGTCGGCACCGCGACTACCGGCGCCGGCCCTTCTTGCGGGGCCGTGGCGGCGGGCGGCGTGTCGGTGTGCTGCCAGGGCGCGGCGGGGTGGGCCGTTTCGGCGCCCCAGGCGATGAAGCCGGGCCGGCGCGTGGCGCCGCCGCGACGCGGTCGCCGTTGCTGACGGCCGCGGCGTCGCCATCGAAGGCCTCCACGGAGTCGTCCTCGAAGCTGTCCTGTTCCCCGCCAGCGGCGACAGCACTCGCCCGGCCGGGCTTTATCGTCGTGGGCCTCGCCGGCGCAGAGCCCGAGCTGCGGCGGCGCTTCACGGCCGCCGGCTCCGGGCCGCTCAAGGCACCGGCAGCGACGGCGGCGGGCGAGATGAGTATCGTGGCCGATCCGCGCGACTCAAGGCGCTCGCGGATTCGCCGGTAACGCTCCTCATGCTCTTTCAGCATCGCCAGCAGCGGCGAGGCGATGAAGATCGACGAGTAGGCCCCGCTCGTGAGGCCGATCAAAAGGGCGAGGCCGAAGTACTCGAGCGTGACGGCGCCGAGGATCTCGGCCCCGAGCACGAGCACCGCCAGGATCGGGAGGATCGCCACGAGCGAGGTGTTGATGGACCGGGCCAGGGTCTGGTTCATCGAGAGGTTGACAACGTCGGTGTACGACAGCTTCCCGGTCGCGCCGAGGCCCTTGGCATTGTCGCGGACACGGTCGAACACGACGATCGTGTCGTAGAGCGAATAACCGAGGACGGTCAAGAAGGCCACCACGGTGTCCGGCGTGACGAGGAACGACGCCAAGGAGTAGATGCCGACGGTGATGATGATGTCGTGGGCCACAGCGACGATCGCAGCGAGGGCCATCTTCCACTCGAAAAACAACGAGATATAAGCCGCGATGACGATGAGGAACACGATCAGCGCCTCGACCGCCTTGTGGGTGATGTTGCCCCCCCACGTCGGTCCGACGTTCTCGATCGAGACCGATGACCCGGGCTTGTGCGCGAGCGCGGCGAGGACGCCGGCGACCTTCGCCGCCTCGGCGTTGGAGACGCCGCTCGAGCCCTTGGCCAGGCGCGCCTCGACTTCGAGGCTCGACTTGGACCCACTGCCGAGCTGGGTGATCGTCGCCCCGCCGAAGCCGAGCGGCGAGAGGGTGCGCTGCGCCTGGGCCACGGTCACCCCGGGGGCCGGGACCGTCCAGGACGTGCCGCCAACGAACTCGATGCTGTAGTTGAGGCCCTTCACGCCGAGCGAGACGAGGCCGGCGAGGATCACGAGCGACGAGGCGGCGAACCACCAGCGGCGCCGCCGGACGAAGTCGAAATGGGTCTGGCCGCGATAGAGCCGGACGACGGCTCTCGGTCTGTGCTCGGAGCTTTCCAGGGCGATCGTTGCAGTGCTCATACCCCGGCCTCCGCAGGTGCCGCAAGGCCCCTCGCGACACCGAAGATGCGGGCGTCGGTGAACACCCGGTTGCGGCCGAGCAGGATCACGAGCGGGCGCGTGAAGCAGTACGCGGTTATGACGTCGACGATGGTCGAGAGCCCAAGCATGAACGCGAAGCCCCGCACAGCGCCGATGGAGAGGATCCACAGCACCAGTGCCCCGAGGAAGGACACGGCGTCCGCGGAAAGGATCGTGCGGTAGGCGCTCTTAAAGCCCCTGTCCACCGAGGAGCGGACCGACCGGCCCGCGCGCACTTCGTCCTTTAATCGCTCGAAATAGACGACATAGGAGTCGACAGTGATGCCGACCGAGACGATGAGACCCGTCATGCCCGACAGGTCCAAGGTGAGGCCCGCCGAGGTCTCCCCGAGCAGGCTGATGATGGCGTAGATGAGGGCGCCGGTGCTAACGAGCCCGAGCACGACGACGACGCCCAAAGAGCGGTAGTAAAAGATCGTGTAGGCCATCACCAATAGCAGGCCCAGCAGCCCGGCGAGCAGGCCGGCTTGCAATGAGCGCTTCCCGAGCGTCGGTGAGACCGTGGTGTATGTCGCTTGATGCAGGGCGATCGGGATCTGGCCGTATTTCAAGATGGTGGCGAGGTCGTTCGCCTGGGCCTGGGTGAAGCCGCCCGAGATCTCACCGGAGCCGTTGAAGGCCTGGGCGTTTATGGTCGGGGCGGACTCGACGTACGCGCCGAGGTCGATGGCGAGCGGCAGGTGGTAGTTGGCCCTCGCGATCGTGTCAAAGAACGCCGAGTACTGCGACTTGAGCGTGAAGTTGACGATCCAGCCCTCTCCCGAGGTGGCGTTGTACTGGGCCGAGGCCGAGGCGAGGATCTCGCCGGTTGCCGGGACCTTCCCGTCGTAGGCGACCGCGCCGAGCTCGTAGCGGGGATAGGAGGCACCGCTCGGGTTAGCCGGGACGAGGACGATGCGATTGGGCAGGTCCTGACTGACAGGAGTGCTCGGGGCCGAGGCAAGAGCGGGGTCGGCCCCGGGCCCCGGGTTGTAGGCACCGGTCCCGTTGCTGGAGGCGGGTATGTAGGTGGAGGTCGAGAACTTGTAGGGCGACCCGCACGCCGGCGGAACGACGTAGGCGTTGGACTTCTTCTTCGTCGGGACCGTCGTTGTGGTGGTCGAGCTCGATGTGGTGGTTGTCGACTTCGACTTCGGCGTCGTCGTGGTCGTCGTCGTCGAGCTGGTCGGGGCCACGTAGGCCGGTGCGGCACACAGCACGGGACGGAAGAAAAGCTGGTCGGTGTTGCCCAAGGTCTTTAGGACCTGGGCGAAGTTCTTCACGCCGGGGAGTTGGACGACGATGTTGTTGCCCTGGGAGCCGATGTTCGGGTTCGAGAGCCCCATCCCGTTCGCGCGGGCCTGCATGATGCCGACCACGGTCTGGAGCTGTGCCGGAGTCGCCTTGTGCGCCGGCTGGAATACGACCGAGAGGCCGCCCTCGAGGTCGAGGCCGAGTTTGGGGGACCAGCCCGCGGCGAGGACGCCGCCGAGGGCGCCGAAGCAGATGAGGCAGACGAGTATGACGCTTGCCAGCAAACCCCTTCTCAACTCGACCCGCCTCCGCTTGTGTCGCCGTGGCCGTCGGGCTCGTCGCCCGGCTCGGTCGTCTCGCCCGTCTCGAGCGGGCTGACCGAGTACGGGTCGTGCCCGGAATCGTCGACGAGGTCGTCATGGCTGTGATCGTTATAGGAGGGGGCGTCCATACCGCGGTCGGGCTCGACGGGGTCCTCGATGCGCTGGGTTACCGCCTGGCGCAGGACCTCGATGACCGTGCCGGGAGCGATCTCGATTCGCGCGTGGTCGCCCACGAAACCCTCGACGCGGCCCAAGATCCCCGAGGAGAGCAGCACCTTGTCGCCGACGGAGATCTGCTTGGTGTTTTGCATGGCGCGCTGGCGGCGCTGGCGCTGCGGCCGGATGAGGAACATGTAACCGACTCCGAACAACAAAACGAAGAAGATCAAAGTCGTGGCTCCGCTGCCCTTCTTCGATGTGGCTGCGAGGAGAGGGCCCGTGAGGGTCGCCAGGGAGTGAATAGCGGAAATGGCGCTGACGTGGACTGGGGACATGCTGGGCCTATCGCTCAAGGAATGATGCGACCCGTCACCTTAGTCGCCCAAGCCGGGGTCCTCCGTGCAACCGTCCTCGTCGGCCTCGGTGGTGAACAGCACGTCCTGTAGCGCGCCGGCTCTGAAGCCTCTCGAGTCGGAGCCGTCGAGCTCGTTCGGCGACAGGACACTCGAGAGCTGGGCCGGGACCTCCAGGCCGAGATGGGCGTAGGCACCAGGCGCTGCGAGCCTGCCCCGCGGGGTGCGCATGATGAGGCCCACCTGCAACAAGAAGGGCTCGTAGACGTCTTCGACGGTTTCGGGCTCCTCGCCGACGCTCACCGCGAGAGTGGAGAGCCCGACCGGGCGACCGGCGAAATGGAGGCACAAGGTCTCTAGGATCCTGCGGTCCAAGCTGTCGAGGCCCAGCTCGTCGACGCCGAACAAGCTCAGGCCGGCGCGCGCCGCGTCCTCGGTGATGACACCCTCGCCGCGGACCTCGACGAAGTCGCGGACCCGCCGCAGGAGACGGATCGCCATCCGGGGAGTCCCGCGTGAGCGCCGGGCGATCTCGCTCGCGCCACCGGGTGTCAGCTCGACACCGAAGAGCGCCCCCGTACGGACCACGATGGTCTCGAGCTCCTCCTGGGCGTAAAGCTCGAGGCGCGCCACGATGCCGAAGCGGTCTCGCAGCGGCCCGGTGATAAGGCCTGTGCGGGTGGTCGCGCCGACGAGGGTGAAGCGGGGCAGGTCGAGCCGGATCGAACGCGCGGTCGGACCGCGCCCGAGGACTATGTCGAGCTGGAAGTCCTCCATCGCCGGATAGAGCAGCTCCTCGACCGCACGCCCCAGGCGGTGGATCTCATCGATGAACAGGACGTCGCCCGGCTGGAGATCGGTCAGGATGGCGGCGACATCGCCGCTTCGCACGAGGGCAGGCCCAGAGGTGATCCGCAGGCCAGCTCCCATCTCGCAGGCCATTATCCCGGCCAAGGTCGTCTTGCCGAGCCCGGGCGGCCCTGCGAAAAGGACGTGGTCGACGGGCTGGTCCCGGCGCCGGGCGGCCTCGAGGATGATCTCGAGCTTCTCGCGAAGCTGGCGCTGGCCGACGAACTCGGCGAGACGCTTCGGCCGTATCCCCACCTCGAAGGCACTGTCGCCGTCGAGGTGTGCAAGCTCGCCTCCCTCCTCGGGCGCGGTGATGACCGGCGGGCCACCCGTCGCGAGGATCTCGCGCCGTGGGCTCATGTGCGCATCACCGCCGCGGCGCCAAGTTGCGCAGCGCCGCGCGCAACAGCTCCTCCACGGTCCCCTCGCCCGGCAGGCCACGCACCGCCGTTCGCACCTCCTCGGGTGAGTAACCGAGCTGGGCCAACGCCTCGCTCACCTCGGCGAAGACCGACGGCGCAGCGTCGGCGGGGAAAGATCCGTTCTGGACCGGTTCGGCCGCGTTCAGGTAGTCAAAGCGCGCCTGCAGCTCCAACAAGAGCCGGGCGGCGGTCTTCTGCCCCACGCCCGGGACGAGCTTCAACGCCTCGACGTTGCCGGTGGCTACCACCCGCGCGAGCTCTGTCGGGTCGTGGATGCTCAAGATCGCGAGGGCGAGACCCGGGCCGACGCCGTGGGCCCCGAGGAGCAGCTCAAAGGCCGTCCGCTCTTCGGCTGAGGCGAAGCCGTACAAGGTGATGGCGCTCTCGCGGACGTGGGTGTGGACGGCGAAGCTCGCCTCCTGGCCGACCTTGACGGCGCCGGCGGTTCGCGGCGACACGATGAGGCGGTAGCCGACGCCTGTGACCTCGACGACGAGATCGACAGAGGCGTCCGCGATCGTCCGGCGCTCGGTCACAACGCCGCGAAGCGAGGCGATCACGGTCGCGCGAGCTCCGCCTCGGAGCCCGGCGTGGCCGGGCCAAGACGCGCCCAGGGCGCGGTGCTCAAATGGCACAGCGCAAGGGCGAGGGCGTCGGCAGCGTCCGCAGGCTCAGGGACTGTGTCGAGATTCAACAGGCGGGCCACCATTCGCTGCACCTGGTCTTTTGTAGCCCCACCGAAGCCGGTGACGGCGAGCTTGACCTCGTTGGAGGTGTACTCGACGACGTCACAGCCGAGCTCCACCGCGGTCAGCATCGCCACACCGCTCGCCTGGCCGACCGACATCGCCGTACGGGCGTTTGTCTGGAAAAAGACGCGCTCGACGACGACTACGTCGGGGTGAAGCTCGCTGACGAGCTCGTGCAGCTCCTCGCGCAGTGTCGCGAGACGGCTCGGCACCGACTCGGTGATGGGCGTCGTGATGACGCCCGCCGCCACCGCGCTCGTGTGCCCGGCCTGCGAGCGCACGCAGCCGTAGCCGCAACGTGACAGGCCTGGATCGATGCCGAGAACAAACACTCGTTCGATCGTAACCTCCACCGCCGCCGAGCCGGGGGACCGTGCCCGGACCGCTCAGACCTCGACGCGCTCGAGGATCTCGTCGGGGATGTCGAAGTTCGCCCAGACGGCCTGGACGTCGTCGTGCTCCTCCAACAGCTCGATGAGCTTCAGCACGCGCTTTGCCGTCGACTCGTCTGAGACCTCGATGCGCGTGCTCGGCACCATCTCGAGATCGGCGGAGTCGACCGTGATCGAGGCGGCCTCGAGGGCGCTACGCAGCCCGGCGAGATCCGACGGTGCGCAAGTGATCATCCACTCGTCGCCTTCGTCCTGGAGATCCTCGCCGCCAGCGTCGAGGGCGACGACCATGAGCTCGTCCTCCCCAACCGAGTTCGGGACCATCACGACGCCTTTGCGCTCGAACTGCCACGAGACTGCGCCCGGCTCGGCCATCGAGCCCCCGTTTCGCGAGAAGGTCGAGCGGACCTCGGAACCGGTGCGGTTGCGGTTGTCTGTGAGGCACTCGACGATCATCGCCACGCCCGATGGGGCGTAACCCTCATATGAGATGGCCTCGTAACGGACGCCTTCGAGCTCGCCGGTGCCGCGCTTTATGGCGCGCTCGATCGTGTCGAGCGGCACGGACGCGTCCCGGGCCTTGGCGAACATCGTGCGGAGGGTGGCGTTCGCGGTCATGTCACTGCCGCCCTCGCGCGCCGCGACCTCGACTTGGCGGATCAGCTTGGCGAACAGCTTGCCTCGCGCCGCGTCGACAGCGCCCTTCCGGTGCTTGGTTGTTGCCCACTTGGAATGGCCCGACATCGCCTCAACCTCCCTCGATGTCTAGATGATGATGATTCGAGCACGATCTGGGGCCCGCATGCCAGCCTGCGACGCAAGACGGTCCCGTTCACCCGGCCGCTCAAAGCTCGCGCAGGACCGCGACGCGCTCGTCGAGGTCCAGTGTGCCGAACCGCTCGGGCTCGTCCTTCAAGGGCTCGAAGGGAACCAGCCACAGCCGCGAAGTGGACTTGGTGACGCTTCGCGCCAGCGAGTCGGGTCGCAGGTTCGAATAGGTGCCTATCTTCTCGAGCGCGGAGATCAGCCCGGGCGGGTAGCGGGTCACGGCCACTGCGGCGAGGTCCGCCAGCGCCTCGCGGGCGTTGCCGGCGACACGGTCGGCGATCCTCGTGAAGATCGGGACGAGACGCCCGATCGAGTCGAAGGCCTGCACCGCGATGGCACCCGAGACCGTGTCGCCACGCTTTATGTGGGCGAACTCGTGCGCAAGAACGGCCTCGAGCTCGATGCGGTCCAAGGCGAGGACGAGCCCGCTCGTGACGAACACGACACCGTGGTGCGGCGGGCTTCCCACCGAGATCGCATTCGGGGCAGGGTCGTCGATCACCCTGATCTCAGCCCCGGGCAGGCCGAACACGGCAAACAGCCCGTCGGCGACATCGACGAGGCGAGCGGCCTCTTGGGCCCCGAGCGCGCTCGGCCGCCGCTCGGGGGTAACGACGGTGCCCCCGAGCTGGCGTGCCAGCACGCCCGCCGAACGTGCCCACACGACCGAGGACACCGCTGCGATGACGCAGGCGATCGCAGCGCCGGCTATCAGGAAGGTTATTGACACGGCTCCGAGTGCCATCAGCACGATCGCGAGCGTCAAAGGCGACACCAGGGCAACTGCCGCGCGGCGCCGGCTCGCACGCGCGGCGTGGCGCCAGGCCACGTCCCTGCGACGGGCGGCGGCGGCGAGCACAACCCGCGACGCCTCATAGGCGGCCTGCTGAGCCTCGACTGCCCTGCGGGCCCTCCCCTCCCCCTCGGGACTGCGGCGCTGCCAATGCGTTCGGTCCCTGGCGGTTGAAGGCATCACTCGAGGCTACTCTCGCCCGGCGCGCCGCAGCCGGGCATAGACGTCCCTGTAGGTGTCCGCGACCGTGGCCATGTCACATTCGCGGGCTCGTTTCAGGCCCTTTTCGACGAGTGAGCGTCGCTCGGTCTCGTCGCGCAGCAGCGCGTCGATGGCCGCGCCAAGCGCGTCTGGGTCGCCCGGGGGGACGAGACGGGCGGCTCCCGCCGCCGCGACTCGATACCCGGGCAGGTCCGAGGCGACGACCGCCGTCCCGGCCGCCATCGCCTCGAGGAGGACGACGCCGAAGGACTCGCCCCCGAGCGACGGGGCGGCGAAGACGTCCGCGCCGGCAAGGCGCCGCGCCCGTTGCTTGTCGTCCGACGGGCCCGCCCACTCGATGCGGGGATCCGAGCCGAACCGGTCCCGGAGCCGTCCGGTCTCAGGGCCCTGCCCGAGTATCCAAAGCTCGGTCGGTCCCGGCACGAGTGTGAAGGCTTCGAGGAGGACCTCGAGACCCTTACGGTGCTCGTGGCGGCCGACGAACACCACCGTGGGCGCCTTTGTCGGCCAGGGTTTGAGCTCGGCCAAGCCCTCGATCTCGATACCGTTCGGGACAATCTCGACACGCCCGGACAGGTGCCCCACACACCTTCGGGCAGTCGCGCTCGCCTCTTCCGAGACGGCGAAGACGGCGTCCAGCCGTCGTGCCAGGGTCCCGATGAGGTGGCCATAGGCGCGATAGGCGAGGTCGGCCCCGGAACGGTGGAAGGTGCCGACGAGCGGGCGACCATGAGTCAGAACGGCGGCCAGCGAGGGGCCGGGGACGAACGGCTCGTGGACGTGGACGACGTCCGGGTCGAAGCTTCGAATCGCCGAGAGCGTGCGCGCCATCGTCGCCGGCCAGGGTGATACCGGTGCGCGCGAGCCGTTCACCGACACGGGAAGGCCGTTGCCGACCCTTTTAAAGACGGCGCCGCCGAGAGCCGCCCGATCGAGACGCCCCGGCATCGCCGTCCTCTCGGCGGGGGCGAGCACGGCGACCTCGTCGCCACGCGCCCGAAGCGCCCTGGCAAGGCCGAGCACCTGGGTCTGCACACCGCCGGGCACAGTGCAGCTGTAGGGGCATACCAGGGCGATCCGCATCCACCGCGAGGCTATAGGCATGCCGCGCCCGGCTTCTCGGCCGCGCCCCGGCTTCTGCGGAAGGGCTGTGGCCGGGGCGAGCCCGGCGGGCGAGCCCCACCCGCGTGGGCGGAGACGGGCGAATCGCCTCGCGGACCTCCAGTCCGGCTTTGTCGCTTCTCATCGGTAGGTTCCCCGGTCGCTCGGCCAGTTCGGCTGGAAGAGGTGCCACTGCTCCGGCGCGGCACGGATGAGGTCCTCGAGCGAGCGCGCCGTGTCCTCGGTCAGGCGCTGGACGTCGTGGCGCATCCGACCGCTTCGCGTCGTGTCGAGCGGTGCCGACAGCACGGCGTGGTAGCGCCCCTTCGGTCGCTGGTAGATCGCGCAGGTCATAAGGGCCGCACCCGAGCGCAGCGCCAGCAGGGCCGGGCCGGCGGGAAGGGACGTCTTCTCGCCGAAGAACTCCACCTCGATCCCGTTGCCAGTAAGGTCCCGATCCGCGAGCAGGCCCACGATTCGCCCGGCGTGGAGCGTGTCGAGGAGTCGGACGGTGGTGCCCGGACCCGGAGGCAGTACCGTCAGGCCGAGCGCGCGGCGCTGTGAGGTGAACCACTCGAACAGCTCGGGTGGTTCCAGCAGCTCGCCCACGGTGGTCATCGGGTATCCCTGCTGAGCGAGCCAGCGGCCCCCGTACTCCCAGGAGCCAACATGGGGCAGGACGACCACGACTCCGCGGCCGCGTGCCATCTCGAGGCGGAGGCGCTCAAAGCCGTCGATGCTGAAGATCGACTCGATCTGGTCTGGGCGAAGCGCCCCGACCCTGGCGGACTCCACCCAGTAGCGCGCGTAGGAGACGAAGGCAGCTGTCACGAGGCGCTCAAAGCTGGCTTCGCTGGCACCGGGCCCGAGCACGCGCCGCATGTTTGCGTGCACAAGCGGGCGCTTGGAACGCCACAACGCCGCGATCGCGAGACCGGCCCCGCTCGCGAGCTCGGCTGCAAGGCGGCGGGGAAGCCGCTGCAAGAAGGCCGCGAGGCCCCGATAGGTGAGGTAGAGGGCCCACTGACGTGCCCTGACCGCCGGTGGCCGGGCGACCCTGAAGCGATCTTCGCTCAGCTATCGGTCCCAGGATGCCGGCGCCGTCCGGCGCGGACGAGGCTGCGGCGCTCGGCCGGAGCCTCGCTGCGGCGCATGCCCTGGCGCTCTGTCGCGAGCACACGGCGCAACCTCACGCCGAGCGGCTCGTCCCGGCGACGTGCCCGCACCCGGCTCTGCATGGTCGCGCGAGGCCTCGTGCCGGCCGCCCGCGGCTCACGCCAGGCCTGCCAGCGAGACTCGACGCGGCCCCGCCGCCAGGCTCCTCGTGTGCCCGCATCGGTGGCGAGCTCGGGGCTCGCCTGACGCCAGACCTTGAAAAAGCGCTGCAGCGCGGTGAACGCGCAAAGAGCCAGCAACAGCCCGAGCAGGGGCACGAGGACCATGTGGAACAGCAGCGCCACACCGAGAAGGATGAGGCGCTCGGCCCGCTCCATGAGCCCGCCCTTGGCGTCATATCCGAGCGACTCGGCCTTGGCCCGCTCGTAGGAGATGACCGCACTCACGGCCAGGATCGCGAATGGGATTAGCGCCAGGCGCGGGTCCGGGCGGGACGCCAAGTACCACGCCACGCCTCCGAAGATGAAGGCGTCGGCGACACGGTCCGCGACCGAGTCGAGGAAGGCCCCCTTTTTCGAAGCGGTGCCCGCCGCCTTCGCGACGACGCCGTCGAGGGTGTCCATGAGCCCGCCGACGGTGAGCAGTACGACGCCGATCCAGAACATGCCGAGACCGATGCAGACGCCGGTGGCGGCCGCGAGCAGCACCCCGACGAAGGTGACCTGGTTCGCGCTCACGCCGAGGCGGACGAGTCGCTTGCCGATCAAAAAGCCGTTGCGGAGCGAAGCCACGCGACAGTCCGAGCTCTCGTTCGTCCCGACAGGCGCGAGGGGGCCCGGCGCGCTCTGATCTTCAACGGGGGCGTCGTCTTCGCCGTTCGCCGTTGACTGGCCTCGATGGCCGTCGATCATCTCGCTCCTGTCTGGCAAAGCACCACATCGTGAGTGCCCACGCAGCCTCGCGCGACGAGCACTCTCTCCTTAGGAGATTATCAGAGCAGGTCGTGCGGCCCGCAGCCTATTCGTCCGGTGCACGCACCCGGTAGGCTCCCGTGCTGTCAAAACGAGGCTTGTCGACCAGTCACCCCGGTGAAGCCGGTCGCGGGAAGTGAGGTACCCACGTGAACACCGTGCCGTCCGCGAAAATTCGCAACGTCGCGCTGATCGGCCATGGCGGGTCCGGCAAGACGACCCTCGCCGAGTCACTGCTCGTGGCGGCCGGCGTGCTGACCCGAGCGGGACGGACAGAGGACGGGACGACGGTCTGCGATTTCGAGCCCGAGGAGCTCAAGCGCAAGATTTCGGTCTCGTTGGCGCTGGCCCCGTTTCTCTTCGAGGACTGCAAGATCAACGTCATCGACACGCCCGGGTACGCCGATTTCGTCGCCGAAGTCGAAGCCGGGCTCTCGGTTGCCGGCCTCGCAGTTCTCGTCGTCAGCGCCGTCGAGGGCGTCGAGGTCCAGACCGAGGAGACCTGGCGGCTCGCGGCCGAGCTCGGCATCCCGAGGCTCGTGTTCGTGAACAAGCTCGACCGGGAGCGGGCGGACTTCGAGCGGACACTGGACCAGCTCCGCGACCGCTTCGGCTCGGGCATCGCCCCCCTCGAGCTTCCAATCGGCACCGAAGCCGCCTTCAACGGCATCGCCGACCTGCTCACCGACACGGCCATCACCTACTCGGGCGCCAAGCCCACGAGCGGACCCATCCCAGATGACATGTCCGAGCTCGAGCACCGTGTCCGCGAGGCCTTGATCGAAGGGATCGTCGTCGGCGACGACGCCATGATGGAGCGCTACTTGGAGGGCGATGTGCCCTCCGCCAAGGACCTCGAGGAGACACTCGCCCAAGGCGTCGCATCGGCGAACGTCTTTCCCGTCGTGTGTGGCTCCGCCCTCACCGGCGTCGGCGTGGACCGGCTCGCCTCGCTCATCTGTGAGATCGGGCCGAGCCCGCTCGCCCGCGGCAAGTTCAAGGTGAAGGCGGGCAACGACACCATCGAGCTCCCGCGCGATCCCGACGGCCCACCGCTCGCCCGGGTTTTCAAGACGATCGCCGACCCGTTCGTGGGGCGCATCTCGCTCATGGAGGTGCTCTCTGGCACCCTGCGCCCAGACATGACCCTCGTCGACAGCCGCAACCACACCGAGGAGAAGCTGCATGCCCTCCAGGTCATGCGGGGCAAGGAGACCCAGCCCATTTCGGCCGCCCCCGCCGGTGACATCGTCGCCGTCGCGAAGCTGAGCGGCGTTCTGACCGGCGACACTCTGGCGCCCAAGAACCAGCCCGTTATCGCAGAAGGCCCGAGGCTGCGCAACCCACTCTTGTCGATAGCCGTCCACCCCAAGGCCAAGGGCGACGACGACAAGCTCATGACGGCGATCCATCGCCTGCAGGAAGAGGACACCGCCCTCATGGTGCGGCGCGACGACGAGACGCACCAGACGGTGCTGTCGGGGATGGGCGACACCCACCTGCAGATCGTCTGCGAGAAGCTCAGCCGCAAGTTCGGCGTCGCCGTTGAGACCGAGCCCGTCCTCGTCCCTTACCGCGAGACGATCACCAAATCCGCGGAGGCGGAGGGCAAGTACAAAAAACAGACCGGCGGCCACGGCCAGTTCGGCGTCGCCAACCTTCGTGTCGAACCGCTCGAACGCGGGGAGGGCTTCGAGTTCGTCGACGCCATCGTCGGCGGCGCGATCCCCCGCCAGTTCATCCCGGCGGTGGAAAAAGGCATCCAGGAGGCGATGGTGCAGGGGGGCTACTTTGGTTACCCCGTCGTCGACGTCAGGGTGACCTGCTACGACGGCAAGTTCCACTCGGTCGACTCCTCGGAGATGAGCTTCAAGATGGCGGCCTCCCTCGGTTTCAAAGAGGCGCTCGCCGCCGCGGGCCCAGTCGTGCTCGAGCCGGTCTCGCGCCTCGAGGTGACGGTCCCCGCCCCATACCAAGGCGACATCCTCGGCGACCTCAACTCGCGCCGGGGTCGAGTGCTCGGCACCGAGGCGGGCGAGCGCGGGGAGCAGGTCGTCATCGCGCTCGTGCCGACGGCCGAGATCCAGCGCTACGCGACCGACCTGCGTTCGCTCACGGGCGGGCGCGGGCGCTTTGTGGTCCGCCACGACCATCACGAGGTCGTGCCGGCGCCGATCGCGGAGCGTCTCGCCAAGCAGGCCGCCGAGGCGTAAAGAACTTCCCCGGCGGTCAGATGGGCAGCGAGATCCAGGCGAGGGCGACCTCGCGGCTGCCCGTCAGTTCGAGCACCTCGAGCGGACGGCGGTTCCAGCAGTACAAGTAGAGGTCGGAGGCCGACCCGACGAGGACCGCGTCAGCAGGGCCTCGTCCTTCGCGCCATCGCAGCTTTCCTGCGGCGACCTCGACCGTCCACGCCGCCGGGTCATCCGTGCAGGCGAGGCAGAGCACACCGCCGAGGTTCGCGTCCGGTGCCTCGGGGACGTCAGTCGCGAGGTGGACCGAGATCCATTCGTCTATCCCGTCGACGGCGAGACCGGCATCGATCGGTGTCGGCTCGCCGATCGAAAGCTCGGCGTCATAGCGGTGCACGGCGGACTCGAGGGCCATGCGCCTCGCGACCCAGCCCACGGTGAGCTCGGTGCCCGACCAGTTCCAGCATGCCTCTTGCGGATCGCGCTCGGCGAGGGCGGCCCGAAGCGCCTTGCAGGCACTTTCGAACCATTCGCTGAGAGCGTCGCCGTCCGGCTCGCCCCTCGAGGGTGGCTCCGCCGGCGCGTCGGGGGACGACGCCCCGAGCTGGGCGCACCAGAACGCGAAGACGTCACCGAGATGCCCGAACAGGTCAGCCAGATGCCACTCCGGGCAGGTCGGGACTTCGACTGCGGGGTCCTCGGCGCTCAGCGAGACGAGGAGATCACATTCGCGCCCGAGCGCGGCGCGGTGGGATTCGAAGTCGAGCCGGTGAGTGGTCATTGAGTCAATCTTCCCCGCTTCGGGGCCGCCGTGCCCCGCGGGAAGCGTGTCTGTGGGCGCGGCGTCTCTGGTCGGAGGTCTCGCCTCCAGGCCACCGGGTATCTCGCCAGTGTCGCGGGCCACCCCGGCGCGGATCTCGCGCACTGTCCTGCCGGGATCTGCGACCTCGACGACGACGAAGCGGAAGTGCTGTCCTGAGCACTCGATGAGGACCGCGTTTCGCCCGACTCCGATCGACCAGAACGACCAGCCGTCGATTCCGTGGTAGATCCCGAGCCGCCAGATCCCCTGGCCGTGGCGGCGCCAGTTGCGAAGGCCGGTCCTCACGTGCGAGCGGGCCAGGGGGTCGTGCTCGACGCGGGTGATCGAAGCGAGCGGGAAGCGGACTTCGCCTTTTGTCGCGAGCAGCTTGCGCCAGCCGCTCAGCCTGACGACGAGCTCGGCCCCGTCCACAAGGCAATCCCCCCATGTCCAGGGCACCTGGTCGCGGCCGGATGGGGAGGACGCGCCGCTCACTTCCAGGCGGCCCTTAGCTTCGCCCAACTGTCATCGAGCGCTTCCGGGAGCACTCGGACCCCGGCCACCGAGGTCATGAAATTCGTGTCGCCTATCCAGCGCGGGACGATGTGGACGTGGAGATGGGCGGGGATGCCCGCTCCGGCGGCCCGTCCGAGGTTAACACCGAGGTTCATGCCTTCCGGCTTGTAGGCGGCCCTCACCGCCGCGGCGGCGTCGCGGACGCCACTCGAGAGCTCGGCCAACTCCTCGTCGGTGAGCTCGGGCAGGTCGCGGATGTGTCGGATCGGGAGCACCATCACGTGACCGGGGCAGTACGGGTAGGCGTTGAGGATGGCGACGGTGAGCCTGCCCGTCCAAAGGACGCGGCGCACTTCGTCCGGCTCGTCGGAGCGCACGATCTCGCAGAAAACGCACGAGGGCTCGCTTGCGCTCGCGGCCGGCGCGGCGACGGGAGCGCCGTCCTCGAACGAGTTCACGTAGTCGGACCGCCAGCCCGCCCAGAGGTGGTCCAGGCTCATCGGGACTCCGTGCCGACATCGCCCAATGGCGCCGCAGCCTCGAGGCGCAGACGCTCAACGAACGACTCGACGCTGACGCCGCGCTCAGGCGCGTCGGACCCGCGTGCGTTTACGCCAACGGTGCCTGCGGCGACGTCCATGTCTCCGACGACGAGGATATAAGGCAGCTTCTCGAGCTTGGCGCGCCGTATCCGCGCTCCGAGAGGCTCGTTTGCCTCGTCGGCCTCGGCCCTCACCTTCGCCGCCGCGAGGCGCGCCCGGACATCTTGCGCGTAGGCGGCATGGTCATCTCGCACCGGCAGCACCCGCGCCTGGACCGGTGACAGCCAGGTCGGGAAGGCCCCGGCGTAGTGCTCGAGGAGGATGGCGAAAAAGCGCTCCACCGACCCGAACAGCGCCCGGTGGATCATGATCGGCCGGTGCCGCTCGTTGTCCTGGCCGACGTACTCCATCTCGAAGCGCTGCGGGAGCTGGAAGTCCACCTGCACTGTCGAGACCTGCCAGGTCCTGCCGATCGCGTCGCGGGCCTGGACGGAGATCTTCGGGCCGTAAAAGGCGCCGCCTCCGGGATCCAAGGAGAGTTCGAGCTCCATGGCGACAGCAGCCTGACGCAAGAGCTCGGTCGCCTCCTCCCATTCGGCGTCGGTCCCGAAAGCCTTGTCCTCGGGCTTGGTCGAAAGCTCCAGGTAGAAGTCCTCGAGGCCGAAGTCCCGCAAGAGCTCGAGCTCGAAGCTCAAAAGTGAGCGCAACTCGGAGGCCATCTGCTCGCGGGCGCAGAAGATGTGGGCGTCGTCCATCGTCAGGCCGCGCACGCGGGTGAGGCCATGGATGACGCCGGACTTCTCGTAGCGGTAGACGGTCCCGAATTCGAAGAGCCGCAACGGCAGCTCGCGATAGGACCGCTGCCGCGCCTTGTAGACGAGGATGTGGAACGGGCAGTTCATGGGCTTTAGGTAGTACTGCTGGCCCTCGTCGAGCTCCATCGGCGGAAACATGCCCTCGGCGAAGGACTGCAGGTGGCCCGAGGTCTCGAACAGCTGCGCCTTGGTGATATGCGGCGTGTACACGAACTCGTAGCCGGCCTGCTCGTGCCGTGCCCTCGAGTAGTCCTCCATGACCTTGCGGACGAGGCCGCCCTTGGGGTGGAACACGGCCAAGCCCGATCCGAGCTCAGGGGGGAACGAGAACAGGTCGAGCTCGGCTCCGAGGCGCCGGTGGTCCCGCCTCTCGGCCTCCTCGATGCGCTGCAAGTAGCCCTGGAGCGCCTCGTCCGACTCCCATGCGGTCCCGTAGACCCTTTGCAGCTGCGGGCGGTGCTCGTCGCCGCGCCAGTACGCGCCTGCGACACGGGTCAGCTTGAAATGGCCGAGGCGATCGGTCGAGGGCACGTGTGGGCCGCGGCACAGATCGACGAATCCCGGCCCGTTCCTGTACGCGCTGACCGCGCCCGGGCTCCCCCCCGCCTCGGCCGCTAGTTCCTCGTCGAGACCAGTGGCTGCCTCGGCGACACCCTCGATTATCTCGCGCTTGTAGGGCTGGTCGGCGAAGATCTCGAGGCCCTCGGAGATGGTGTGCTCCTCACGCTCGAAGGGCTGTGACTCGGCCATGATCGCCCGCATTTCGGCGTCGATCCGCTCTAGGTCCTCGTCGCTGAAACGGCCGCCGTGGGGCAGGTCGAAGTCGTAGTAGAAGCCGTCCGCGATGGCCGGGCCGATGGCATATCGCGCCCCGGGCCAGAGCCTAAGCACGGCCTGGGCCAAGACGTGCGCTGTCGAGTGGCGCAGCACGGCCCGCCCCTCATCGGTCTCGGCGGTGACGATGCGCACCTTGGCCCCGTCATAGAGGGGCTGGGAGAGGTCGACGATCGCGCCGTCGAGCTCCGCGGCCACGGCAGCAGCGGCGAGGCGCCGGCCGATCGAGCTGGCGAGATCCGCGATCGTCGTACCGGCGGGGACACTGCGTGCGGACCCGTCGGGCAACAAGACCGTGATCTCGGTGGGCATCTGAACCGCTCCTCGTGCTGGCAGCCGTCGGCTGCTCTCGTTCGGGGCCTCAGCCTACCGAATGGTCACCGCGGCCTCGTTAGGAGATGGGTACCCCTAAGAGGCCCGCGGCCTCGCTTATGCCGTGGCCGGCCTCGGTCTCCTCGTCGATGGCCGCGATCGCCCCCGCCGTGTCCAGGTCGTCGTCGAGGCGTGTCCGCACGGCCTCGAGGGCGCCGTCCCCGGCGCCGGCCGCCCTCCACCGGTCGAGACGGTCCTCCGCGCGCTCGAGCATGGGGTCTTCCCACTCCCAGCCGAGGCGGTAGCTCTGGGCCAACAACGCGAGGCGGATGGCGGAGGGGTCGTGGCCGTCTTCGAGCAGCCCGTGGACGAAGACGAGGTTGCCTAGCGACTTCGACATCTTCTCGCCTCCGAGGCCCACCATCCCGACGTGCATCCAGTGGCGCACAAACAGCGACCCGGTCGCAGCCTCGGACTGGGCCGACTCGCATTCGTGGTGGGGGAAGATGAGGTCGCTCCCCCCGCCGTGAAGGTCGATCGTGGTCCCGAGCTCTCGCAGCGCCAGCGCCGAGCACTCGATGTGCCATCCCGGCCGGCCGGGGCCCCAGAGCGACTCCCAGGAGGGCTCGCCCGGGGCCGACCGCTGCCAGAGGACGAAGTCCAGCGGGTCGTCCTTGAAGGGATCCTCCGGATGGCCACCTCTGGCCGCCGCCAGCTCGACCATCTCGTCCCGCTCGAGGTGGCTCACCTGGCCGAAACTGGGGAACGAGGAGACGTCGAAGTACACCGCCCCTCCGGCGCGATAGGCGTGCCCGGTGTCGAGGACCATGCCGATGAATCCCAAGATGTCCGGAATCGCCGAGGTCGCACGGGGCTCGGAGTACGCCGGGAGCAGCCCGAGCGATTCCATGTCTGCGTCGAAACGGGCGATCTCGCCCGCGGCGAGGTCCAGGTAGTGCACGCCGAGCTCGCGGGCTTTACGCAAGATGTCGTCGTCGACGTCGGTGATGTTGCGCACGCACAGGGTCCGGTGCCCGATATCGCGCAGCCGTCGCTGCAGCACGTCATAGGTGACATAGACCGCGGCATGGCCGAGGTGCGCCGAGTCATAGGGCGTGATCCCGCAGGTGTACATCGTCACGACCTCGCCCGGCGTGAACGGGACGACCTCGCGCCGGGCGGTGTCGTAAAGGCGCATGGCTACGGCCTGCTCGTGCGAATGCGCCCAGGTTCTGGTGCTGAAGCGTCGATCCTTAGGCCCCTTCGCTGCGCAGGCCGGTGAGGCGAATGCTCGCGTGGGCGCGCTGGCGGATGTTGACACCGATGAGCACGGCCGTGAAGGCCTCGATCGCAGCCGCCGCCGACAAGGTGCCGGCGTCGATGCCACGGCACCCCGGTATGCGGTTCACGAGCTCGATCGTGGCCTTGGTCGCAGTGGCGTGGTCCGAGCATACGAGCACATCCGCGTCGAGCGGCTCGTCGAGGTTGGCGAGCCCGCGGGCAGGCAGGTGATGAAACGCTCCCGAGACAAGGGCGTGGGCGGCGGCGTTCTGAACGGCCACGCACAGCGAGCCACGGGCGGGGACGACGGCCTCGATGTCGTCACCTACCTTGAAAAGCGCGTTCGCCATCGATACGACGACCTTGCCCTCGAGGTGGTCGGCGAGAGCGGTGACCGTGTTCGCAGCGCCGTCCCAGGGAGTGGCGACAACGACTATGTCCGCCTCGGAGGCGACCTCGTTCGCGGCGCCTTTTAGGTCGAGGTTTCGCGCCGCCCACTTTTCACGAAGCTGCGCGGCGATCTCTTCCCCACGCTCGGCCGAGCGCGAGCCGACAGCCACCGACATGCCAACTGATGCGAGCCTGACGGCAAGAGCTTTTCCAGCCGGGCCCGTTCCACCGAGAATTCCTATGTCCATGGGCCTAGCCTTGCACACCTGGCGGCGGGGCCCCATGGGCCCCGGCGGCGCTCGTGTCGTAACGGGTAAAGCGTGGCATGAGCCAGCTCACCAGCCCCACGCCCACGAGGCACCCCAGCCCGCCGGAGACGACCGAAATTTGCGCGCTGGACAAAGCCGCGACGGCTCCGGCCTCGAAGTCGCCGATTCGCGGGCCCCCCGTGACGACCGCCGTGTGCACCGACGAGAGCCGACCCCGGAGTGCCTCGGGCGCCTCGAGCTGCAAGATGGTGCCCCGGAAAACTGCCGATACGACGTCGGCCGCGCCGGCGATACCGAGCAGCACGAGGGCGGCGATCAACCACGGCACGAGCCCGAACGCGGTGATCGCGGCACCCCAGATCCCGACGGCGATGATGACCGCCCATCCCTGTCTTCTCACTCCGACGACCCAGCCCGTAAGGAGGGCGGCGATGAGGGCGCCCGCGCCGGGTGACGCGTAGAGGAGCCCGACGGTGCCGGCGCCGCCGTGGAAACGGGCCAGGGCGAGGGCGGGGAAGAGCGCCCGCGGCATGCCGAGAACCATCGCGTCCAGGTCGATTACGAAGGTGCCCTGCAGGACGGGGCGGCCCTTTAGGTACCTGAGGCCCTCGCCGATCGAGCGCAGGCCGAAGCGCGTGCCCCCTCCTGGCGGACGCAGAGACGGGAGGCTCGCGACCGCGAGGAGCGAGACGGCGAAGGTGGCCGTGTCGATCCAGTAGACCGACGCGATCCCGACCTGGCCGAGGAGCAGGCCTGCGACAGCCGGGCCCGCCACCTGCCCCACCTGGTAGAGGAGCTGCCAGAGGGCGTTCGCGCTTGCGAACATTGGCCTTCCCACAAGGTTGGCGAGCACCGCCGAGCGGGTTGGGCTGTCGACACTCGAGATCCCGGCGCCGAGGGCGCTAAGCGCATACAACGGCCACAGCGTCGCATGGCCGTGCGAGGAGTTGAGCGCAAGCCCGAGGCTGCACAACGCGAGCGAGAGCTGTGTCGAAAGAAGCAGGATCCGGCGGTCGACGGCGTCGGCGATGGAGCCGCCGAACAACGATCCGCCCAGCACGGGCAGGATCTGTGCCAGCCCCACGAGGCCGACGTCGAACGACGAGTGCGTCAGCTCGTAGACCTGGTACGGGATCGCGACCACGGTGAGCTGGGAACCGAGCGTCGTCACGAGGTAGCCAGCCCAGAGCCGGCGGAACGGCTGTGACTGGCGCATAGGCCCGAGGTCGATGAACAGCCTTCCCCGAGCCATTGCCGCCAAGCTAGTGAGCCTCGTCGCGCGGCGCCCCGGTGGCGAACCCGGAATTGCCGCTTCGCGCCCTAACCTCGATATGGGCCACGAGAAAGCGCAGGCATGGGAAGGTCATTTCGAATCGGGAGCATCAAGGGGGTTCCGATCCGCCTCCACTGGAGCTTCCCGCTGCTCTTGGTGTTGGTGCTCGCTCCCGGCCAGGGCGGCCAGACGACCCGCTCGCTCGTCGAAAGCGTCGCCTGGGTCGTGGCTCTGTTCGCCTGCATCGTCATCCACGAGCTGTCCCACAGCTTTGTCGCCCGCCGCCGTGGCTTCACCGTGCGCGACATCGTCCTTTTGCCCATCGGCGGGGCCTCGGAGATATCGGGGCTGCCCGGCGCGCCGACTGACGAACTCGCCATCGCCGTCGCCGGCCCCCTCGCGAGCATCGCCCTGGGCTTTTGCTTCGGCCTGATCGCCTACGCGACCGGGGCGCACCTGTGGCCGCCGACGTTGCTCGCCGGAGCGGTCCTGAGCCGGCTCATGTGGGCCAACTTCCTCCTCGCCGGCTTCAACCTCCTCCCGGCCATACCCATGGACGGTGGCCGGGTGCTGCGTGCGGTGCTCGCCCGTAAGCGGAGCGACCTCAAGGCGACCGTGCTCGCTGTCCGGGTGGGGCGCCTCCTCGGGTTCGTGATGATTCTCGCCGGCGTGCGCTACGACATTTGGCTCAGCCTTATAGGCCTGTTCGTCGTGATCGGCGGTGGAGGCGAGGAGCGCGCTGCCGCTGTGCGCACGGCGACGGGCGGCCTGAAGGTGCAAGACGTGATGGTGCACGACCCGACGACGCTCGAGGTGAGCTTCCCCCTCTCGGTCGTGGCGCCGTTCTTGGAGGCGACACCGGGCCGGGTGCTGCCCGTGGTCGATGCCGGGCAGTACGTGGGCCTCATCGCAGCCGACCACGTTCCTGGCGGGCCGGGCGCTCTAGTCGTCGGGGATGCGACTGACCGCCTCGCTCCCGCGCTCTCGCCGCAGGACCCGCTGTACCCAATGGCACTGGAGTCAGTTCTCGCTGCACGCCGGCGCGCGGCGGTCGTGCTCGAGAACGGCCAGGTCGTGGGCGTCATCTACGCGGCTCACCTCGAGGCCGCCTTGCGACGAGCGACGGCCTCCTTCGGCGCCTCCAGCACCAGCCGCTGAGGGCGACCTCATCGGAAAGGACCGGGCCCTACGGCTCAAGGCAGCACCGCCACGCGTGATGCTCGGCCTAGCTCCGGGCGAGCGACTGGTCGTCGACCGCTCCGGACGGGTCAGCTGAGCTAGGCACTCAGCCGGCCCGGCGGTCCGCCTCGGCCTCGCGTGCCTCGTCCTGGATACGGGCGCGCTTTGACTGGGCGCCTCGCCGCCCGCGTTCGGCCTGGTCGAGCACGAGTTTGCGCAACCGGACGCTGCGCGGGGTGGCCTCGACGCACTCGTCCTCTCTGATGAACTCGAGCGCCTGCTCTAAGGAGAGCAACTTCGGGGGGATCAGGCGGACAAGCTCCTCGGAGGTGGATGACCTGATATTGGTGACCTTGCGCTCCTTGGTCGGGTTGACGTCCATGTCTTCCGAGCGGGCGTTCTCGCCGATGATCATGCCTTCGTAGACGTCTACGCCCGGGCCCATGAACAATGCCCCGCGGTCCTGGAGGTTCAACAAGGCGTAGTTGGTCGTCAAGCCGCGCCTGTCGGCGACGAGGGAGCCGGAGGCACGAGTGCGCAGCTCACCGTGCCATGGCTCGAAGCGGTCGAATATGTGGTGCAGGACGCCGGTTCCGCGCGTCTCGGTCAGGAATTCGGTGCGGAAGCCGATCAGGCCGCGCGACGGCACCGAGTAGTCGACCCTGGCCCAGCCGGTGCCGTGGTTGACCATCTGCACGAGGCGACCCTTGCGCAGCGCCAAGAGCTGGGTGACGACGCCTAAGAACTCCTCGGGCACGTCGATCGACACCGATTCCATCGGCTCGTGCACCTTGCCGTCGATGATGCGGGTCACGACCTGGGGCTTGCCCACGGTGAGCTCGAAGCCCTCCCGGCGGAGCATTTCGACGAGGACGGCGAGTTGCAGCTCGCCACGGCCCTGCACCTCCCATGTGTCCGGCCGCTCCGTTGCCAGCAGCCGGATCGACACGTTGCCGACGAGCTCTGCGTCGAGGCGGTTCTTGAGCAGTCGGGCGGTGACCTTGGTCCCCTCGGTCCCCGAAAGGGGCGAGGTGTTGATGCCTACTGTCATCCCGAGACTCGGTTCGTCGACGATGAGGACCGGCAGTGGCCTCGGGTCTTCGGGATCGGAGATCGTCTCGCCGATGGTGACCTCAGACAGCCCCGCGACGGCGATGATCTCGCCAGGGCCTGCCTCCGCAGCGTCGACCCGGTCGAGACCTTCGGACACGTACAGCTCGGCAACCTTGAACCGCTCCACCGAGCCGTCCGCGCGGCACCAGGCGGCCTGCTGGCCGCGACGGATCGTGCCGTTCAAGACCCGGCAGATGGCAAGGCGCCCGACGTACGGAGAGGCGTCTAAGTTCGTCACGAGCGCTTGCAAGGGATGGTCCGGGTCGAATGTCGGGGCCGGTATGTACTCGGATATGACCCGGAACAACGGCTCCAGGTTCGTCCCTTCCACGGCCGGGTCGAGCGAGGCGCGTCCGGCCCTCGCGTTGCAGTACACGATCGGGAACTCGATCTGCTCCTCGTCCGCGTCGAGGTCCAAGAAGAGCTCGTAGACCTCGTCGACGACCTCTTTCGGGCGGGCGTCGGGACGGTCGATCTTGTTGACGACGAGAACCACCGGCAGGCGCCTCTCGAGTGCCTTGCGCAGGACAAAGCGCGTCTGGGGGAGCGGGCCCTCGCTGGCGTCGACGAGGAGCAGGACACCGTCAACCATCGCCAGGGCCCGTTCGACCTCGCCGCCGAAGTCCGCGTGACCGGGAGTGTCGACGATGTTGAGCTTCACACCACCATGGCGCACGGAGGTGTTCTTGGCGAGGATCGTTATGCCCTTTTCCCGCTCGAGGTCCATCGAGTCCATGACGCGCTCGTTGACCTCCTGATTGGCGCGGAAGACCCCGGACTGCCACAGCATTCCGTCGACGAGCGTGGTCTTGCCGTGGTCGACGTGGGCGACTATTGCGAGATTGCGGAAGTTGGCGCGCGAAAGCATTTGGGTTATTTCCCGGAAATAGGCACGGCGGGCGCCGCGCCCTTGCATTCTAGCCTCAGCGCCAGAAGATCTCTCCGACCTCGAACAAGTCGTGGGGCACGGTCTTGGGTTTGTCGCTGCGAACTGAGCCTGCGAGTGGCACGAGCACGATGCGATCTCCCTGCAACGCCACCATCTGGCC
>JBEKMZ010000009.1:0-75226 GCA_049523315.1 Acidimicrobiales bacterium
TCAAAGGCCGCCACCGTTCGCGGCGGCGGTAGGGCCTGCGACGCGGTAGGACTCGTCTTGCTGCTGCCGCTTGAGAACAGATGGTTGAACAGGCTCACGTTCGGCAGCGGCACAAAGAACACCACGACAATGGCGGCCGCAACCGCGACAACGACCGCGCTATGAGCCCAACGCCTCGATCGGTGTTGGCGAATGTCGGTGAGCGAGAACTGCGAGGGCTGCGCCGCGCCGAACTCGAAGATCTCTCGCACAGCCTGAGACACACGCTCTTCCGTTGTGCTCATCTGATCACCTCCGTCGAGTCGTCTCCGGCGCTGACCAGCGGCGCGAGCACCGCCCGGGCCCTGCTTAGCCAGGAGCGCACGGTGCCTTCGGGTACATTCAGCTCGGTCGCCACTTCGGCCACCGAAAAACCAAGCCCGTCGTGGAGTACTAGAGCTTCCCGTTGAGGTCGCGGCAAGTGGCCGAGCGCCTGGAGGACGGCCACGCGGTCCGCGTCCAGCTCAGGCGCGTTCTCAGGCGGTATGGGCCGAGGTGCCCGCCGCATGTGGCGCGCGTGCTTGGCAGCGAGGTTCCGCAGCACCCGGCGCGCCCAGGCATTCGGATCTTCGTAGGTTCGGATCTTCTTCCAGTGGACCCACGACCGCAGGAGTGTCTCTTGGGCAAGATCCCTCGCGACCTGCAAGTCCCCCGTCAACGCGAACCCGAGTCCGACGAGCTGTGGGCCTATGGACGTGAAAAACTTGTCGTAGTCGGACCCGCCGGACCCGCTCACGGACTCCACACTGACATACACCCCCGAGCCGGTCGTCGCGCTGCAGGCGGAAGCAACCTATCGGCCAGCGCCCCACCAAGGGCGAACGCACGGAACGCACGGGCGGCTGGAAGAGAACCCAGCGGACTACAGCCACTTAGATTCTCGTTCGAGTGCTACGTCGCCGTCGAATACTGGAACACAACGAGCCGATGCCAAGCCGCGCCACCGTCGCTTGTTGCGTACAGATAGCTATTGCCGCTGCCTTTGGGCGCACTGAAGAGCACCCAGGCGTCCGTAGCGTTGAGGGCCGCCGTCGCGAGCCATCTATACGCGTAAGGCAGCTGCTGCGATGCGCCCCCGGATCCTTGCTGACTTCGTACCGCGGGGAATGAATGGATCTTCCAGTGCACTCCACCGTCTCGGGTCGAACCGAAGGTGATGCCGCCGAGGTCTTCGTCGGTGGCCGTGAACCACGCCGTTGACGACGACGCCAGCGTGAGCGCCCATGCACCGGACTCGAGCGGCACCGAACGTGGCCCTCCCGAAGATGTGGGAACCTTGGGCCGGGTCACTCGAATCTCGCTCGTCGAGCGCAACACGTCCAGCCAGGACCTGCCGAGATCAAGGCTGCGCAGTAAGTCAAACGTAGTAGGTACGCCCTGCATGTCCATCGGCCCCGCAGCTTGCGAGACGAGAATCCAGGCCGCCTTCCCATCGCACCCGGCGATCGAGACTCCACCTCCAAGCTTGTCGGGTTCGGCTCCAGGTGGCAGGACCTCAGATGACAGCGCGAGCCTCCAGCTGCGCCCACCGCTCGTGCTGACGAAGACGGCGAAACGGTGGCTTCGGCTCGCCACCGCCCATCCAACGCCCTCGTTGGTAAAACAGATGCCTGTCGGCTGACCGCCGCCTATGAAGGCGTCAGATACGGTCCATCCCGACGGAAGGACTAACGGCCGCCAGCTTGTGCCTCCATCAGAGGTGATGAACAGGCCTTGGCTGCCGACGGAAACCAGACCTGCGCTGGCCGACCAGAAGTCGATCCCAGAGACCCCACCTGCAAGGGGGTGCAAAAGAGCCTGCCAGCTCACACCGCCGTTCATTGTTCGCACGAGCTCACCATCTTCTACGGCGAAACCAACACGGCTGTTGATGAAGTCGAGATCGACTGCCGTGGAGTTCGTCCCTAACCTGTCGACCCAAGAATGGCCACCGTCGCTCGAAGTCATGACCCCGACCCCGCCCGCGGCGACGGCCAAGTGTGGACTAACTACCTGAACCGTCGAAACAGCGTCGCCCGGAGGGGACCACGATGCCTGCTCAGCGCGCGAGATGGAGGCTGACTCCGGGTTCCACGTACGACCTCCGTCGCTCGTGCGCAAGGCGATGACGAGGCCGGTGCCCTGGAGGAAGCCGTCGTCGGGAGAGGTGAACGAAGCAGGTTGGCCGGACGCGCCGATCGGCGAGCGAGTGAGCGTCCAGGTTCTTCCTGAATTGGTGGTCTCGATGAGTCCGCCAGGCGTTGCGACAGCCCAGTCCGAGGCATTGACGGGGTCGAACCAGTCGGCCGGTGTGCTCTGTATCGGGAGCGCGTGCGTGTCGACCATGCCGGCGATGCGCCATGACCGCCCCATGTCGAGCGATCGTTCGATGACCAACTTAGAGGTCCCGACTGACACGGGCACGATGAGGGTCGTTCCAGTCCCGCTCGGAATTAGATAGGGGCTGCCCACATCGGTTCCGCCCTGATCGAGAACATCCCAGCGGCTCCATCCGCCGGGCGGTGCGGGCAGTGGTGTCGGGGTCCAGTTGCGACCCCCGTCAGAAGTGCGCCAGACGAGTGGCCGGGCAGCTCCGCGCCCGCAGGCGCCGTATGTCCACCAGCCGAGATTGGCGTTAGCGAACGCAATGTGAGGTGGACTGAAAACGGGACATGCGGTGCCCGCGTAGGGGGGTAGTGCGACGGCCTGCGGGGGCAGGCTCGTTGGCGGAAGTTGGCTCCAGGTGCGGCCCCCGTTGTCTGTCCGCCACCAGAGCATCGTTAGGGAATTGGTGAGTCCGGGAACAAGGTCGTTGGCCACTGCCAGCAGCCAGCCATGTTCCGGGTCGGCAAAGTAGAACTGATCCGAGACAAAGATGGTCATGTTCGGGGGCGGCGCGACTATCGGCAAGTCAGACAAATACCAGTGTCGTCCGGCGTCGGAGGTTCGATAGACACTCGTGGCGCCGGTCTGTTCCTCCAGAGCAGCCCACGCGTCATCCGAGCCCAGGAAGTAGCCCCCCACCAGGCCGAAACTGACTTGTGACGTCGGTTCGGACAGAACGACCCGCCAGTGATTCCCGTCGTCAGCGCTCCGGAGCACTACGCCGGAGCCGTTCTCGATGTTGAACGACCAGACCACGCCCTGAGTCGTCGCAAGGAAGGTCGGGGCACCCGAAACCGCCGGGGCGAGCGTCGTCGTGGTCGATGTAGTCGCCGACGCGGGAGTTGATGTCCAGGCGATTAGACCAGTGGACCTGTGACGAGCAGGCGGCGTGGAAGAGGAAGTGCAGGCGGCGAGCGTTAGCGCCGTTATCACTATCACCACCAAGCCGAGCTTGCGCACCATCGCGAGTCATAGCACCGGCCGGATCGATGGTGACGTCGCGATAGATCGATCTCCTTGCAGTACCCCCAAGGTCACGCGTCCGGCTCTGCGAGCGCCCTCCACGTCGACACGTGCGGCGTCCGCTTCCCACGCCGGACGTCCGGGCCGAGGCCTTGGGTAAACCCAAACGGCTCGGAGTCGTGGGCCCAGTAGAGATACCTGCTCGCCGCCGTCTTCCGGCTGGAGCCGCCTTGGTCGGGTTTCCCTCAGACTCGGCCGGTCCTTGCGAAAGTTCGTGTCAAGGCGCCCGCTCAGAGTGGATGATTTGTCTACGCGTTTTCCATTTCTCGCGGCTTCATGGAAGCATGAAGAGCGTGCGCATTTTGCGCCACGCGTATGTGGCTTTGGCCATCGCCTTTCCGACCACCGCTTGCGGTGCCATCCAGGCGACGCCCGCGAGCGCGTCGACGCAGATCTCGTCCTCGACCGAATCAGGAGCAGTGCGCCCGATCCCTGTCCGCATCGTGTACAGGGTGCCGGGCAACAATCAGGATCCTGCGTGGAGCCTGACAGGTGCCCGAGGCAACGGCGTGTGGTCCTGGGACGTGGGATCTCGCTCGTCCATCAACTACGTCAGCGGAGTCAACGACCGCGAACGCGTCTACTGGCTCCCACGGAACTGCTGCGGAGGAGGGGATCGTGCCTTCCCTGGGCTCGCTGTCGCACCGAACGGAACGGTGTGGGGCGTGTTGAACCACTCCCTGATCGAGCTCAACCCGACTACCGGCCGCCTTTCGATATCCAGCTTGCCCAGTGCTGCTGCCACGAGCGGCGAGCCCCCTACCGATCTCGACCTCTCCGAGAACTCCGCCGATCTCGTGGCGATCTCCCCTGACGGGAAAGAGCTCATTGTGGGGTTCGAGTACGCTGCCGCTGTCGCCCTCTACGGGCTCCGCGGCAACGCGGTCCGTCCGCGGCCATCGATGATCCCCTTGCCGCCGGGGTACATGGCCCTCGATATAGCTGTCCTCGCCGACGGGACGATCGGTATCGGGCTGGAGCGCTTTGGTCCAAGGTCTGACTCGGAGATTTACCTCCTCCGCAGGGACGGCAGCACAATCCGAGTACCTGTCCCCAATGGATGGGGCGTGGCGGCAGACGGCGACGGCTTTCTTGTCGGCGACCTGAGCCCGGTGTTCGTATCCGAGTCGGGTCGGATCGGGCCCGTGCCGGCAAGCTTCACCCTGCCACAGGGCGACACATGGGCGGCGAATGCCGGTGACTCTGGGCCTGATCCGCTGTCAGTGATGCCTGGCGGTCTGATCGTAAGGCCGATCGACCGCGGCAAACTGGAAGTCGCGTCGCGGGTCCGGGACGCGCTTTTCGCCATGCCACGACAGCGCTATCCGAACGCGGCACTGAGTTGCGGTGGGTGCGGCCTCGGCTCGACAACGACCACCCTCGTCCCGCCGCCGGAGTGGGTTTGGCAGCGCGATCCGGTCGCACAGACCGCGGTTGACGGCGAAGGTGACATTTGGGTCTTGACTCAGACTCCGGCCTTCACCATCGCGTTCGCGGAGATCCCCTCAGCGCAGCTTCACGCCGCGTTCAGATAACTCCTTCCGCTGCCGCAGGTGGGCGGCTGGTCGCACAGTCGAGGACGTGTGGGCGAACTCTCGCTGACGGGAGGTCGGGTTGCCGTCTCGCTCTCACGGGGGGTGGTCGGGTCTTGATCCACCCTCTCTCTTATCCCGGTACAGAGCTGATCGGTGGGGCTAGCTGGACTCGAACCAGCGACCTCAGCATTATCAGTGCTGCGCTCTAACCAGCTGAGCTATAGCCCCGACGAAACGGTCACGCTACACCAACCACGGCCCCGACTCAGAAGCGACGGCAGCCACCGGATTACTTGATGGGCAACCGTGGCTGGCCGGCAAGGGGCTCGGTTTCCTGGGGGACCTTGGTCACCGCGGCGACCGTCTGGCCCTCGTCGAGGTTCATCACCCGAACACCGGTCGCGTCTCGCCCTTGAGCTGCGATCTCTCGTACTGAGGTGCGGATCATCACGCCTGCCGAAGAGACGACAATGATCTCGTCCTCGAGCGAGGCCATGAGCGCGGCTACGACCGCTCCCCGGCGCTGGGTCAGCTTAATCCCGCGCACGCCCTGGCCGCCTCGGGTCTGGGAGTTGAAATGGTCGAGCTTGGTCCGCTTGCCGTAACCGGCGTCGGTGACGATGAGCAGGTCCACACCGTCACGAGCCACGTCGCACGAGACGACCTCGTCACCTGCCTTGAGACGCATCCCGCGCACACCGGCCGTGCTGCGGCCCATTGGGCGTACCTCGGATTCTGCAAAGCGGATGGCGGTGCCGTGCTTGGACACCATCAACAAGTCGTCCTCTCCCCCGGTCCGCACGACCCGGACGAGCTCGTCACCCTCGTTCAGGTTGATGGCGATGAAACCCTCCCGGCGTGACTTGTCGTACTCGGAGAAGGCGGTCTTTTTGACCTGACCGGTCTTGGTGGCGAACACGAGGTACTCGTCGGGGTCGAACGTCCGTGTCTCGACGATGGCTTGGATGCTCTCGCCCGGCTCCAACGGGAGGAGGTTCACTATCGGTGTCCCCCGGGCGTTTCGCTCCTTGACGGGGACCTCGTGCGCCCTCAGCCGGTAGACCTTGCCCCGGTTGGAGAACAGGAGTAGGTGCGCATGCGAGGTCGTGTGGAGGACCTGGTCGATCAGGTCCTCCTCTTTCAGTTTCGTGCCCTGCACCCCACGTCCACCGCGGGCTTGGGCTCGGAAGGCGTCCGCCTGGACCGCCTTGATGTAGCCGGCGTGGGTGAGCGTGACGACGATCTCCTCGTCCTCGATGAGATCCTCCACGAATAGCTCGCCCGGGTCGTGGACGATGCGGGTCCGCCGTGGTTCTGTGTGCTGCTGCTTGATCGCCTCGAGCTCCGAGGAGATCACGGCGCGAAGCCGCGCGGGGTCGGCGAGGATCGCCTCGAGCTCAGCGATCGTTTCTCGCAGCTGGGTCATCTCGGTCTCGAGCTCGCTGCGGCCGAGCCTCGTCAGCCGGCCCAGTGTCATGTCCAAGATGTGGTTCGCCTGCTCCTCGCTGAAGAAGAAGGGCTCTTGCATCAAGTTGAGACGCGCTTCTGGACGGTCCGCGGAGGCGCGGATTGTCGCGATCACCGCGTCGAGCATGTCGATGGCACGCAGGAGACCCTCGACGATGTGTGCCCGCGCCAGAGCCTTGCGGAGGCGGAACTGCGAGCGCCTCGTGACAACCTCGACCTGGTGCGCCACGTACGCCGTGAGGGCCTGGGCGAGATTCAACAACCGCGGGACCCCGTCGACAAGAGCGAGAACGTGCACGCCGAAAGTGGTCTGCAACGGCGTGTGCTTGTAGAGGTTGTTCAGCACGACGTTGGCGTTCGCGTCGCGCTTCAAAGTGATCACCAGGCGCGAGACCCGTCCCGCGGAGTCGTTCTGCACGCTGCTGATACCGCTCAGGTCCCCCGAGTCGATGGCATCTGCGACCTTCATCTCGATGCCGGCGACCGATGTCTGGTACGGGATCTCGGTGACGATGATCTGGTCGGCACCCGAGCGTGACTCGGTTATCTCCGCCACCGCGCGCATCTTCTCCGAGCCGCGCCCGGTCCGATATGCGTCGATCAGGCCCGCGCGCCCCAAGATGAGGGCGCCGGTCGGAAAGTCGGGGCCTTTGACGAAGTGCATCAACTCGTCGGGCGTGGCTTCGGGATGTTCCAGCAGATGCAACGTCGCGTCAATGACCTCGCCCAGATTGTGGGGCGGGATGTTGGTCGCCATGCCGACGGCGATGCCCTGGGAGCCGTTGACCAGCAGGTTCGGGAAGCGGGCTGGCAACACGACGGGCTGAACCTCGTTGCCGTCATAGTTGGGAATGAAGTCGACCGTCCCCTCGTCTATGCCGTCGAGGAGCGCGAGAGCGAGTGGAGCGAGCCGGCACTCGGTGTAGCGCATGGCTGCCGGGCCGGCGTCAGGACCGGGGGCTCCGAAGTTCCCGTGTCCGTCTATCAGCGGGTGCCGCAGGCTGAAGTCCTGGGCCATCCGGGCCAAGGCGTCGTAGATTGCCAGGTCGCCGTGCGGGTGGAACCGGCCCATGACGTCTCCGACGACCTTGGCGCACTTGGCATGTGGACGGTCCGGGCGAAGCCCGGTGTCCGACATCCCGTAGAGGATCCGGCGGTGAACTGGCTTCAGGCCGTCGCGTACATCGGGGAGCGCCCTCGAGACGATGACGGACATCGAGTACTCGAGGAAGGAACGCTCCATCTCCTCTTGGATCTCGATCGGCTCGATCGCTCCGACAACCGTGCCACTGCTACCGGGCGTGTCCGAGCTGCTCCCATTGCTCCCGTTGCCTCGTGCCATGAACCGCACTGCCTCCGCTACTCGTGTTCAGAATATGGCGCCTGTCCGCCAACACTGGCCGGATGTGCCGAAGATCAAATATCCAGGAAACGGACGTCTTTTGCGTGGGTCTGGATATAGCTGCGACGGACGTCCACGTCGTCACCCATAAGGATCGAGCAAATGTCGTCCGCGATCGAGGCCTGTTCCATTGTGACCTGCAACAAGGAACGAAGACTGGGATCGATCGTCGTGTCCCGGAGCTCGGTGAAATCCATCTCGCCGAGACCCTTGAGCCGCTGGAACTCCTTTGTGTGATTCGGATGCTCGGCCAAGAACCGTGCCCGCTCCACATCGTCTTTCAAGTAGACCTTGGAGTTCCCGACAAGTGTCGAGTACAGGGGCGGCTGGGCGACATATACGTGGCCCGCCTCGATGAGAGCCTTCATCTGGCGCATGAAGAAGGTCAGCAACAAGGTGCGTATGTGCGAGCCGTCCACGTCCGCGTCGGCGAGGAGGATCACCTTGTGGTAACGGATCTTCTCAAGGTCGAAGTCGTCCGCCACTCCAGCCCCGATCGCGAGTATCAGCGCCTGGACTTCGGCATTCTTGAGCATCTTGTCGACGCGGGCCTTCTCGACGTTCAAGATCTTGCCCCGGATCGGCAATATCGCCTGAGTACGCGGGTTGCGGGCGTCCTGGGCGGTGCCGAGTGCCGAGAGGCCCTCGACTATAAACAGCTCCGACTCACGCGGATCGCGCGAAGAACAGTCGACGAGCTTGCCGGGAAGGCCGGCGCCGTCGAGGGCGTTCTTTCGCCGGGTGAGGTCGCGGGCTTGTCGCGCCGCAACGCGAGCGCGCTGGGCCAGCAAGGCCTTCTGCACGATCTGACCCGCTTCTTTCGGATTCTCCTCCATCCATTCGGCGAGCTTGTCGTTTGTCGCCTTCTCAACAAGCGAGCGAATGGAGACGTTGCCCAGCTTGGCCTTCGTTTGCCCCTCGAACTGTGGATTGGTCAACCGGACTGACACGATCGCGGTGAGCCCCTCGCGGATGTCCTCTCCTGTGAGGTTGTCGGCCGATTCCTTCACGACGTTGCGCTGCTTGGCGTACTTGTTGATGACGTTCGTGAGCCCCTTTTTGAAGCCCTCTTCGTGCATTCCGCCTTCACCGGTCGCGATGCCGTTCGCATAGGAGTAGATGCTCTCGTAATAGCCCGTGTTCCACTGCAGGGCGACCTCGACTTCTTGTTCGGGCTCGGCCTGCACGAAGGAGGCGACCTTGCGGAAGAGGGACTCCTTGGAGGTATTGAGGTGCTTCACGTAGTCGACGATGCCGCCGGTGTAGCGGTACGTCTCCTCGGCCTGGTGGCCGGGACGTTCGTCCCTGAAGCGGATCTCAAGCCCTCGGTTCAAAAAGGCCATGACCTGCAGTCGTTCCAACACCGTCTGCGCCCTGAACTCGATCTCTTCGAAGATCGTCGCGTCCGGCCAGAACGTGACCGTGGTTCCCGTTCGCCCGCGTGGCGAAGGACCCACGATCTCGAGTGGGCCTTCTGGTTTGCCGCCGTCGGAGAATTCCATTTGGTGGCGATTTCCACCCCGATCGATCTCGAGGATAAGCCGGGCTGACAATGCGTTCACGACCGATACCCCGACACCGTGCAGGCCCCCTGAGACCTTGTAGCTCGAGCCGCCGAACTTGCCACCGGCGTGCAAAACGGTGAGGACGACCTCGGCCGCTGTCTTGTCCTCGTAGCCGGGAATCGGATCGACGGGGATGCCGCGACCATTGTCGACGACGCGGCAGCCCCCGTTGGCGAGCAAGGTCACGTCGATCCGGGTGCAGAAACCGGCCATGGCCTCGTCGACGGCGTTGTCCACGACCTCCCAAATCAGGTGGTGCAGCCCGGTGGGGCCCGTCGAGCCGATGAACATGCCTGGTCGTAGGCGAACGGGCTCCAGACCCTCGAGCACAGTGATGTCCTCCGCCTCGTAGGAAGCGGGCGTCACCGGCATAGAAACCACGTTGTTTTGCTCCTTCTTGTGATCCAAATCGCCGGGCCGGTCGGCCTCATCTTCATTACCGCTGTCCAAGCCCATGGGCGCGACCTTCCAACGATGGCGGGCGAACCAGGCCGGAGATGGACCCCTTTGACCGATGCGGGTACGACTCCCGACGATGCATCCAGTCTACCTGCGCGAAGCCGGCTCCACACGAACGCTGAGACGGCTCGGGGCCAGTTCACCGAGGTGTTCGGCCAGACGACTCAGCACCGCGGAACCGGCAAGCTCCAGCTCTGTGGCCCAGGCTGGATGGTCGACCGACACGATGAGTTCGCGTCCACGGACGAGCTGCGGGTGCACCTGTCGGGCTATCTCCGGCCCGACGACGTCTTCCCAGCAACTCGTGACGCGACCGAGGACAAGGGCATCTTCCATGCCACGCTGGCGGAGCATGTGGTCGAGGGCGGCGCCGATCGGAACCGCCTCGATCGCAGAGCCGTCCTTAAACGAGTCGCCCCTGCGCCTGTCGGGTACCTCTGGGAACCCTGCCCTCCTGCGTATCACTGCTCGAGCCTACCGTCGGCGAGTTTGACGACGAGCTTTGGCGACGCTCCGGGTGGCAGCTCACCGGCGGTGGTCAACAGCGCCTGGCCGAGCGGCAATTCCCCGACGAGCGCCCGAGCCGTGGCCTCGTCCAGCTCTGAAAATGCGTCGTCTAGGAGCAGCACCGGTGCGGCACCGCTGATCGCTGTCATAAAGCGATGGCTCGCGAGGCGAAGCGAAAGGGCTACGCAACGCTGGCGGCCCTGGGAGAGCCTGGTTCGGGCGTCCAAGCCGCCAGCCTCAAGCTCGAGCTCGTCGCGTTGTGGTCCGGCGGTGGTGGTCGCGCGACGGAGGTCCTCCCGGCGCGAAACGGCGACGGCGTCACTCAAGAGCCCGTCCCAGGATCGGACATAGCGCATATAGAACCTGCCTGCTCCGCCGGCGAGGACGGCAAAGGCTTCGGCGGCATGGGGTGACAAAGCTTCCGCAAGTTCGGCGCGTGAGCTAGCGAGCCGTTCTCCGATCTGCGACAACCTATCGTCCCAGATATCGAGCGTTGCCGCTGCCTCGGAGTCGAGCCGGCCCGCCAGCTGGCGCAACAACGCGTTGCGGTGCCTGAGGACACGTTCGAGCGCGGCACGATCTGCACCTAAACGCGGGTGCGACTTGGCAAGCACATCATCGAGAAAGTCACGCCGGCCACTTGGCGCACCTTTGACGAGCCCCAGGTCGTCAGGGGTGAAAAGTGTCGTCCGCAGCACCTCGAGCAGTCCCCGCGTGCCAGGCACCCTTTGCGCGTTGTGCCAGGCCCGATCACGCCTTCCTGGCAGGATGTCGACCTCGATCTCGACTTTGCGCGGACCCGCCAGGACGTCACAGCGCAGCTTCGCCTCCTCGCAACCCTGCCTGACAACCGCTTCTCGGGGTGCCCCGCGAAAAGACTGAAGCGTCGAGCAGTAGACGATAGCTTCGAGCAGACTCGTCTTCCCGGCGCCGTTCTCGCCTTGCACGACACTCAAGCCGTCGAGCGACGGCCGAAGCTCGATGGATTCAATGTTGCGGAAATCGTGCAGCTCGAGCCGAACGATCACCGTCTCGTCCATGTGTATACCTGGTACGGCTCAGGACACCTTCACGGGCATGAGCAGGTAGCGATACTCGTCCTCACCGTCGCCTCGCACGAGGGCCGGCTTGCCGGGATCGTTCACCTCCAGGATCAAGGTGTCGGCCCGCACCGCCTCGACGCCGTCCAACAAGTAGCTCGGGTTGAAAGCCACCGTGAGGTCGTCACCTTGAAAGTCGCCTTCGACGCTCTCTTCGGCCCGGCCGCTCTCAGGGGTGAGAACGGTGAGATCGACACCACCGTCATGCAGGGCGAGGCGAACTGGCGTTGTGGCGTCCTTGGTGTCTCTCACGACCAGGCGGACTCGACGCAACGCGGCCTCAAGATCGTCGCGCGGGACTCGCAAGTGGTACGCGTAAGACGCCGGGATCAGTCGTTCGACCTCGGGGAATTGGCCCCTGAGGAGCCGCGTCGTGATACGGACGGCGTCGAGCTCGAACACGGCGTCGAGCTCACTGTGGCGGAACGCGATCTTGCGGTCGTCATCGCTCTTGGCAGCGGCGGCCAGGCGTTGCACCTCGGCAAGGGCTTTGGCGGGAACCAGCACCTGGCGGCCTGGCTCCACGACTGTCATGCCGGCGAAATCGCGAAAAGCGAGCCGGTAGGAGTCTGTGGCGATGAGCCTGAGACCGCCCTCTGTGGCAACCATGAGGACCCCCGTGAGCTGAGGCGCCCGCGAATCGTCGACCAGAGCTGCCCTGACGACCTGACGGAGGCCATCGGCGAAAACAGCGCCCGGGATCTCGATCGCCTGTTGTTCGGGCACGCCGAGACGCGTGATCTCAGCGCCGAGCGCCACCCGGACGACGAACTCTGCTCGTCCTGAGGAAAAGCGCACTTCCTCATCGCCGGCGACGACCGAAACTGCCCCGGGTTCGAACGAACGCACGATGTCGACAACGAGGCGTGACGGCACGAGCACCGAGCCATCGGACTCACCTGCGACGTCACAGCGAGCCTCAATGACGAGATCGGGATCCGATCCACATACGTCCAGCTGCTTTCCACGCAACATGAGGCGTAGCCCGACGACGCCAAAGCTAGGTCCGGAGCGGGTGCTCGTTGCCCTCGACGCGGTGACGAGAGTCTCCAGAAGCGTGTCACGATCGGCTCGGAACTTCACGGAATGCTCTACTCCTTTCTAATTAAGAAGAAAAAGACAACAGGAGTAGTAGGTGCTGGGGATTGTTGATAACCCAAACTTCTTCCTGTTGGAGAGGGTCGCGCCCTCAACGGTGTTATCCTCCGATCGCACAGCCCGTTGTCGACGGCCGGGGGCGCCTGGGGACCGACGGATGGTCATCCCCTGACAGCTAGAGCGTTATCCACAGATCATAAACCGTTCTTGATCTGAACGCTGAGTTCGGTGACCTGGTCGTATACCTGTCTACGTTCTTTCATGAGGGCCGAGATCTTCTCAACGGCATGGATAACTGTGGTGTGGTCCCGGTCCCCGAACTCTCGGCCGATGGCGGGGTAGCTGAAGTCGGTGAGTTCACGGAACAGGTACATCGCGATTTGACGGGCGATAACAAGAGGACGTCTCCGACTGGGCCCCATCAGCTCGTCGACGCTGAATCCGAAATGACGGGCGCTTATCTCGATGATCTGCTGGGCGGTGATTTGGCGCGGCTGTTTCGAAGCTACGAAGTCGGCAAGCACCGACTCGGCCAGGTCACGCGTCAGAAGCTGGCGGTTCAAACTGGCATACGCGGTCACACGGATGAGCGCCCCTTCGAGTTCTCGGATGTTCTCCTTGACCTTGGTGGCGATGAAATCGAGGACGTCATCGCCAACGACGGCGTGCTCGTGCTCGGCCTTGGTACGCAAGATGGCGATGCGTGTCTCAAGCTCTGGAGGTTGGATGTCCGTCGTCAATCCCGACAGGAGCCGGCTGCGGAGCCGATCCTCCAACGTCGCTATTGCCCGCGGAGCACGATCGGATGTGAGGACGATCTGCTTCGAAGAGCCGTAGAGGGAGTTGAAGGTGTGAAAGAGCTCCTCTTGAAGGGACTCTTTTTTGTCCATGAACTGGACGTCGTCAATGAGTAGAAGGTCGCACTCGCGATAGCGCCTGCGAAAGGCGCCCATGTCGTCTTTCGCGCGGAGCGTCTCTACGAACTCGTTCATGAAGGTCTCGGTCGACACGTAGCGCACGCGCATGCGGGGAAAGTTCTCGTGCACGTAGTTGCCGACCGCCTGCAAAAGATGCGTTTTGCCGAGACCTGCAGCCCCGTAGACGAACAACGGGTTGTAGGAGCGAGCGGGCGCCTCGGCGACCGAGAGCGCGGCGGCATGAGCGAAGCGATTCGATGGTCCGGTGACGAAGGTCTCGAAGGTGTACTTCGGGTTGAGCGGGACGTCATCGGCCCCCGGGATGTCCCTTATGCGCCCGAGGCCCGGCTTGCCGTTCTGCTGGGATGTGGTCGCGACAAATGTCTCGGAGTCAGGCCGCCGTGGTGCCTCCCTGGCGATCTCCTCCGGCCCCGGGTCGTCGATCTGGACGTCGAAGCGGAATTGGACCTCCTTGCCAGAGCTGTCAAGGAGGGCATCGTGAACGAGGCCGTGAAAGCGCCCCTCGAGACGGTCACGAACCACGCCACTCGGCACGGCGAGCACCAAAGTTCCGTTCGCGACGGCCACGGGGCGGATCGCGGAGAACCAGGCCCGCCACGTCGCCTCGGACACCTGTGAACGCAAGGAGTCCGAGCAGTCATTCCACAATTGCTGTGCTTCTGTCACCAGCTCGAGGCCCTCCGGTTGAAAAGTTCTCCACACCAGCATCCACAGGTGTGGACGGCGGGGCGAGCTCGCAGGGTGTGTCGGAATCGTACAGCGCCGACGCGGCGCTTGCCTCCGGGATGCCGCTTGGCCGGGAGACAGATCGTGCGCTAAATTACCTGGGCCGGTCCCTGCCGTCTGGTGGACCCGTGTTTTCGCGCGCCAGATGCAGCGATTTGTCTTGGCGGGTTGATTGCACCTGCTTCACCGGCCCATCGCCGCGTCGGGGGATACCCCAGACGTGCGGCACCGGATCGAACGAAACGAGGCTGAGATGAAGCGGACGTTCCAACCAAACACCCGTAAGAGGGCGAGAAGGCATGGCTTTCGCCATCGGATGTCGACGCGCGCCGGTCGGGCGGTTCTAAAGGCGCGCCGCCTTCGCGGGCGGGCTCGGCTGTCGGCCTGAGTTCTGCAGCGGCACCTCTCGACTCCTGACGACCAATGGACACCGCGCTGTCAGCTCTCACCGGCCAGGCTCGCGTCCCGCGCCCGCGCCCAGTTCAGGGTCGGGTGGCGTTCGTCCAGCTTCGACGCTCGAAGCGCCGGTCGCAGTCGGGTCCGCTGAGGGTACAGTTCGTACCTGCGCAACAGACCGATGATGTCCGGAGGGTCGCCTTCGCGGTGCCCCGCAAGGTGGGGACTGCCGTCGAGCGCAACCGCGTGCGCCGGCGCCTGCGTGCAATCGCGGCCGAGGCGAGCATGCTGATTCCCGCGGGGGCCTACCTCGTGGGCACTGATCAGGGAGTTCGGGATCTTTCGTTCCAGGAGCTCAAGGCAAGGATGATCGAAGCGATGCAGCGGGCGACACAGGCGAAGACGCGATGACAAGCGCCCGCAACGAGCCGACTCCGGCTACGAAAGCCCTGTTAATGGCCTTGCGGGTCTACCAGGGCCTGCGCGCCGGCCGGCCGTCACCTTGCCATTTCGTCCCCTCCTGCTCGGTTTATGCCGTCGAGGCCGTTGAGCTGCACGGCGCCGCCCGCGGGACATGGCTGGCACTCAAACGTCTCGCGCGTTGCCGCCCATTCGGCAGCCGGGGCTTCGACCCGGTTCCCAGCTGAGGCCCGAGATGCTCTTCGCCGCCACCACGCACACGGCCAAGGCCGGAAGCTCTGTCATTGGTACCGTCCTGCACCCGATCTTCGTCCTCGTCGGCTACGTACTCGCGTTTTTCTACGGGCTGATCCCGAACTACGCCGTAGCGATCGCGCTTCTCACCGTCGCGGTGATGATCGTCGTCTTCCCTCTCACGCGCGCCAGCGCCCGCTCGATGATGCGGATGCAGCTGTTGGCGCCGGAGATGAAGAAGATCCAGAACCGGTACAAGCCCAAGCCCGGGACGCCCACGGCCGAGCGTCAAGAGCTGCGCCAGAAGATGAACGAGGAGGTGATGGCGCTCTATCGGGAGAACGGGGTAAACCCGACCGGCGGCTGTTTGCCGATGTTCCTCCAGTTCCCGATCCTGATCGTCCTCTACGACGTCGTCCGCGGCCTTTCGAAGACGGCCGACGTGATCAATGCCCAGGGGCAAAAGATAATCGTCAAGGGCAAGGTGCTCACGACTTCGACTCCGCAGAACATCCCGAAGTCGAGCCGGATGTACCACGATCTGATAGCGGCCCATGGCCAGATGCACGTCCTCGGGATCAACCTCGCAGACTCGGTCCGCACCCACCAGCCCCATCTCGTTGATGTCATCCCTTACGCCTTGCTGGTGCTCATCGCGGTCGGGCTCCAATACGTCTCGATCTGGCAGGTCACGACGCGCAACCCCGCCGCCGCGGCCTCCAACCAGCAGATGCAGCAGATGCAGAAGTACATGCCGCTCATCTTCCTGGTTCTTTACATAGCTCTTCCTGCTGGCGTCGGCGTCTACTTCATCGTCTCAAGCCTGTTCCGCGTCGCCCAGCAGGAGTGGATGTACAAGCACGATCCGACGATCGTGGCGGCAATCCGCGAGCTCACCTCACGCAAGAGTTCGGAGCCACCCCCGAGCCCGGCCAGCGCCGGCGACAAGGGTGCGAGTAGACCTCGTCAAGGTGCCGCGGGCAAGGGCTTCATGGCGCGCATGCGCGAGGCAGCAGCGGCCGGCGGCTCGGAGCCTGCCGAGGACGAAACGCCCCGGACGGCAGCGAAACCCAGGTCAGGCGGCCCGGGTGTCTCCGGGCGCGGCACCACGAATGGAGCGAAGCCTCCGGCGAACCAGAACGGTTCGCGGAACGGGTCGAGGGCGAAGCGGACTTCGTCGCAGCGGCCATCCGGCTCAGCCTCGGGGAGCAGTGGCAAGTCTCAACCACGCTCCAGGGACAAGCGTCCGCGGAGGGGCCGATAGTCCGTGGAATGGGTCGAGACGATCGGGAAGACGGTCGAGGAAGCAGTAGAGGCGGCGCTCGAGCAGCTCGGCGTAGCCGAGAAGGACGTTGAGATCGTCGTCGTGGAAGAGCCGAAATCTGGGATGTTCGGCCTACGGAAGAGCAGCGCACGGATCAGGGCAAGGGTGCGTCCCGTTCAGCCGCGGGCGAAGAGGCCTTCTCACCGACCGCGGAGCGGTGTCGGTACGAGCGAGCGCGGGCATCGCCGCCAGGGCGGCCGCCCCGAGAGCCCGGCGCGTAAGGCTGTTGAAAAGAGTGAGACCGACGAGCCCCGCAGCAGGGCTTCGGGCGCTGCCGCGCGCACGCAACGCGGCCAAGCTCAAACATCAGCTCAGAACGGCTCGAAGTCATCCCGCAGCCGGGCCGAGCCCGACCGTGGCCAAGCGGCGGACTCGACGGCCGATGAGGCGGGTACTCGGCCCTCAGGAGCTCGGCGCCGCTCGCGCGGGCGCGGGGGTCGTGACCGGCTCTCCAACGGCTCGGAGTCGTCGGCGGAGACCTCGGGCGGTGCCCGTCGCGGGACTGGATCACCTAAGGAGGCGGAAATGAGCATCGAGACGCAGCAACAGCTCGCAACTGATTTCGTCAAGGAGGTCGTAGCCCGGTTCGGGATCGACGCCACCACGAGCGCTCGCAGGAGTGAGGACGACGGCATCTACATAAGCGTCGAAGGCGACAACCTCGGTCTCCTGGTCGGGCCCAAGGGCGCGACAGTTGAGGCTTTGCAGGAACTGACCCGTACCGTGGTCCAACGCCACACCGACGAACACACGAGCAGGATCGTCGTCGATGTGGGTGGTTACCGCGAGCGCAGGGCCGCAGCTCTTCGCCAGTTCGTGATCGAAGCCGGAGCCGACGTACTGCGTACCGGGATCCCTGAGGCGCTCGAGCCGATGTCCCCGTCGGACCGAAAGGTTGTTCACGACACCGTCAACGAGCTCGAGGGCCTGGAGACGACCTCCGAGGGAGTTGAGCCCAGGCGCTACGTCGTAATCAGGCCGACCTCGGCACCTCAAGCAACTGACACACCAGACGACGCCGATTCAGCGGACGAGTCCGAGGATGACGCAACCGAACCGGCAGATCTGAGCTGAGGGGCATCCAACAACCCGAGTCAGGTGCCCGGAGTCCGAACGTCCTCGGGGCCTTTCCATGATGGGGGACGGGCTGCGCGGCCGGCTAGAGGCCGTGCTGATGCAGGCGAGACAGAGATCCCTGGTAGGCGGCCTGCCGATACCCACTCAAATTGCGCACTCGCAAGGTTTCTTGAGAGCGCTCTTGCTCGAGGCTGTAGAGACGCCCGTTCTCGAGCTCGGATCGGGCGGCGGACTTCCGGGCCTCGTCATGGCCCTGGAGGACCAGGAGCTTCGACTCGTCCTAGTCGATTCCGCGCGGCGCTCCGTCGAGTTCCTACGCTGGGCCGTCGACGAGCTCGAGATCTCGGAGCGGGTCGATATCGTGCACGCTCGGGCAGAACAGGTCGGCAGAGACCCGCGTTACAGGGAAGGCTTCGCGGCGGTGCTCGCGAGAAGCTTCGGGCCCCCGGCGGTGACAGCAGAGTGCGCGGCGCCCCTCCTGCGTGTCGGTGGCCGCCTTATCGTGTCCGAGCCGCCGGCCAAGGATCCTGTCCAAGACCTCGCCCTTGCCAGCCTGCCTGCACCAGACCGCTGGCCGCCTCAAGGGTGCGCGGAGCTCGGGCTGAAACCAGAGCTCGCCCTGCGCGATCCCTTCGGATTCGCTGTTATCCGGCAAGTTTCCCAGTGCCCCGAGCGGTTTCCCCGCCGGACAGGAATCCCAGCCAAACGCCCGCTATTCAGCTGAAGCCCGCATCCGGTTCCTGAGCCCCCGATACTGTATGGCGATGTCAGAAGCCGCCTTCGAGCTCGTCTGCGAGATCGAGCCACCCACTCGACCAGACCTTAAACACGTGAGGCACCAGATAGGCGTTCTGAGCGCGATCGCCGGCTCGTTTCTGATCCCGGACAACCACATAGGCAGGGCCACCGTGTCGAGCGTCGCCGTGGCTCATGAGGTCGAGGCGATGGGCGGGCGCTCGATTGCCTGCTTGAATGCCCGGGACCGGAATTTGCTCGGCTTTCAACGCGACCTTTTGACAGCCGAAGCCTACGGTGTGGACCAGTTCCTTCTCGTGCGTGGTGACGAGCCGCGCGTTGGTGGTCGGACAAGTGAGCTCACGGTCCAGACCATGCTGGGTGAGGCCCGGGCTTTCGATCGCAAGACCGAGCGTCAGGGGAGCCACAAGCTGCGCCTAGGCGCTGTGGCCGGTCTCGGTGCGCTGCCCGGCTGGAAGCGAGAAGCAGACTTTCTGTTCCTGCAAGTGAGCTTCTCGCTCGAGGCGCTGCTTCGCTGGCGGGAACAAGTCCAGGTGGAGAAGCCTGTCTATGCCGGTGTCATAGTCCTGGCTAGCTCCGGTATGGCGCGCGGCCTGGCAAAGTCGATCCCAGCGATCGACATCCCCACCGGGCTCGTCGAGCAGGTGGACCAGGATCCGCGAGCCGGGATCGAAGCCGCCTGTGAGCTGCTCTTGTCCATACGCGATTCCGGGGCGTTCCAGGGCGTCCATCTGATCCCCGTGTCCCGGTATCGGTTCGTCGCGGCTCGCCTCGAGCAGCTACTGGGTGACGTGTGAGCACAGGCTTCGGTGCGCAGATCACCTCGTAAATTCAATAGTTCCACCAGGGTGGGCGCGTTATGCTCCCGGTTGAGCCCCCACTGCTCTCGGCGCGACGACGTCCAGTCGTTCGGCTCGCAAATGTTTCACGTGAAACAGTCCCTTGAACCGAAGGTGTGATGAACGACCTAGAGGACGAAGACCGGGACGATGTCGTTAAGCCCGAGCGCACATCGGCAGATGCCGATGGCAAGCCGGATGCTTCAGCGTCGGGCCAGGAGCAATACACCGGCGCCAAACTAGTGAGACCGCTTCCGCGAGTGATCGCGGTTGCCAATCAAAAAGGCGGCGTCGGCAAGACGACGACCACCGTGAACCTCGGAGCCGCGCTCGCCGACCTGGGTTACAGGGTCTTGATTGTGGATCTCGATCCGCAGGGCAACGCCACAACGGGTCTCGGCATCGAGGCGCGCAATTTCGACCACTCCATGTATGACGTGCTCCTTCGGGACGTAGCGCTTGAGGACTGCGTCGAGCCGACGAACATCAAGAACCTGTTTCTGGCTCCGGCAACCATCGACCTTGCCGGCGCCGAGATCGAGCTTGTCTCGACGTTCAGCAGGGAGCTGCGTCTCAAGCGTGTGCTCACGCCGATCCGGGAGGATTTCGGGTACATCCTGATCGACTGCCCCCCCTCACTGGGTCTGATCACCGTGAACGCCCTGGCGGCCGCAAGTGAGGTCCTCGTGCCGATTCAATGCGAGTACTACGCCCTCGAGGGCCTCGGTCAGCTGCTCAGGAACGTCGAGCTCGTCAGGGCCAACCTGAACCCCGAACTCGAGGTGTCCGCCATGGTGTTGACAATGTATGACTCGCGCACGAGATTGGCGGACCATGTAATTGCCGAAGTACGGACGCATTTTGGTGACGCGGTCTGCAGGAATGTCATCCCTCGCACGGTCCGCATCTCCGAGTCACCTTCGTTCGGGGAACCGATCACGGTGCACTCGCCGACATCGAGGGGCGCCATCGCCTATCGCGAACTGGCCAAGGAGGTGAGTGGTGGCCCGGCGTAGCGGTTTGGGCAAGGGGCTCGGGGCGCTGATCCCCTCGACGCCCGTCACCTCTTCGACGGGGTCCATGCTGCGGGAGGTCCCGCTTGCTCGCATCCGGCCGAACCCGTTGCAACCACGAAACCAATTCGGGGAACAGGGACTGTCCGCACTCGTCGACTCGATCAAGGCCGTCGGAATCCTCCAGCCTGTGCTCGTGCGAGAGGTCGGTCCCGAAGAGTACGAGCTGATCGCAGGTGAGCGACGCTTTCGCGCGGCTCGGCGAGCGGGCCTCCAGTCGATCCCTGCGCTCGTCCATCAGGTCAACGACGCCATGAGCCTCGAAGAGGCTCTCGTGGAGAACCTGCACCGCGAGGACCTCAACCCCCTCGACGAAGCAGGCGCTTACCAGCAGCTGATCGAAGGGTTCAACCTGACCCACGAAGAGGTTGCCCGCCGAGTGGGCCGCTCACGGGCTGGCGTCACGAACGCGCTGCGCCTCTTCCAGCTGCCACCCACGGTCCAGCGCTACGTGCGCGACGGTCAGCTCAGTGCTGGCCACGCCCGCACATTGTTGGCAACGCCAGACCGCCTCGTACAGGAGCAACTGGCCGGAGAGGCCGTCCATCGAGGGCTTTCCGTCCGTACCTTGGAGGAGCTCGTCCGAGCAGCCGTTCGCGAGGCCCAGGCTGAGGAAGCTGCTGCGGCGGGTGTGAACCCAGACGGCAGCACCTCCGGCGTCGATAGCAAGCCAGCCACGCCCCCCGGACGGTCCCTCAGGCCTCCAGGCGTGCATGATCTCGAGGAGCTCCTCGAGGACCGCTTGAACACCCGTGTCAAGGTTGACATGGGCGGCAAGAGGGGCAAGCTTGTCATCGAATTCGCCACACTGGACGATCTCGAGCGGATCTACCGCGTCATTATCGGGGAGACCTTTACCTGAGGTCCATAGCTGTGCGGGCGAGGAGTGGAGAACTTAGCTTGTCCACAGGCGGTTGTGCTCGTGATCACGAATGCCTCAAGATCGCCTGACAAGTTATTCTGCCAGGTCAAGAGCCATTTTGTGGCCGCCAACTCATGGCGAGTTTACTTTGGCGTTACCTTCTCGACCTCTACTGTTGGTGCAAGTTGATCCACAACCTGTGCATGAGGTTGTGGACACTTCAGTCCCGACTGATGGTCAGCCATTGCTCTAGAGCCACGCGGATTGCCTCCGCGAGCCTCGCCGTCTTCATCGCCACTCGATCGGGGGCGCCGAGCTCCAACACGACGGCGGGCATGGCCGTTCGGCGCAGGATCACGTCTGCCATCCCGTGCGCGCCGGCGTTCTGAAGGCCGAGCCTGGTCGCCGAGATGTCCACGAGCAGCTCGGCGAGCTGACGGCTGGCAGCCGACTCGTAGCGAAAACCCCGGTAGAAGTAGGTGGCGGCCGACTGATGGCTTGGCTCGAGCCGCAAGCCGATGTAGCAGTCGACCTTGGCCGCGTTCGCCACCACCGCTTGGGCGAGCGGGTCCGGGTCATGCAGCTCGAGGCAACGTGCCCCGGCGCCGACCAGCCCACGATGCACCGCCGCGACTCCCGTCGCGAAACCGCCCTCTTCGCCGACTGCGATCTGCTTGCGGCTGAGCATGGCCGTATCGGCCGTGAGCTTGAGTTGCTCTCGCAGAGGCGAAACGAGATCGGCGCCCCCTCTAACCGGCTCGACTCGGGTGAGCTCGGAGAGCGTGAGGGGACCGCAGATACCGTCCGTGACGAGGCCGGCGTTGCGTTGGAACTCTGCAAGCGCCACGTGCGTGCTGTCGCCGAAGATGCCGTCGACGCCGCCGGAGTCGAACCCGAGCCCACTCAGTCTGCGCTGCACTTCGGCAACGTCGTCTCCCTGAAGCATCGGGACGCGCCTGTACAAGAGGCGGTCACCGAGGCGGAAGCCGGCCTCGACCAGGCTCGACCACGTCTGGCGGCCGCAGATGCCGTCGACACGGAGACCGCGTTGGGACTGGAACTCCTGTACCGCAAGGGCAGTCCCCGAACCGTAGGCCCCCGAGGCGTCGTTGCCATGGTCGAATCCGAGCCGCCTCAGGCGTTCCTGTAGGTCGGCGACAGCCTCGCCATCGTCACCTTCCCTAAGTGGCAGGACGTCATCCTTACCGGACGCGGTCGCCGCACGGCTCATGACGACGAGCCCCGCATCTGTCCGATCATCTCGAACATGGTAGGAGACTAAAGGCGTCACCCGGTAGCGCCTACGGATATGTGGGACGCATCAACCGCGCCCAACCTCAAAGATGGGGCTCGAACTCCGAGAGAATCTGTGTCTTGCTGCGGGCCCCGACTATGCGGGCCTGCGCTTGGCCGTCCTTGAAGAGCAACAACGTCGGGATGCTCATCACCTGGAACCGTTGCGCGGTGCGGGGATTGTCATCTACGTTCAGCTTCGCCACCTTGAGCTTGCCGGCGTTCGCAGTCGCGATCTCGTCGAGAATCGGGGCGACCATCTTGCACGGGCCACACCATTCCGCCCAGAAGTCCACGACTACCGGGATGTCCGAAAGGCCCACCGCCTCGTCGAATGTATCGTCGCTGACCGTTATGACCTCGCTCATTGCAATTCTCCTTGTCTTCAGTTTTCGGTGAGCGATGACAGGTATCGCTCAGCGTCGATCGCCGCCATGCACCCGGAGCCGGCCGCCGTGACGGCTTGCCGGTAGACGTGGTCCTGGACGTCACCGCACGCGAAAACCCCGGGAACGCTGGTCTTGGTCCCCTCGTGGGTGACGAGGTAGCCAGCCGGATCGATCTGCAGCTGGCCGGCGAACAGGTCCGTGCTTGGAGCGTGCCCGATGGCGACGAAGACGCCATCGGCGGCGAGCTCCGCCTCCTCAGCGGTTTTAACATCCCGTACTTTCACCCCGGTCACGCGTTCATCACCGAGGATGTCGACGACGGTCGAATCCCAACGAAACTTGATCTTGTCATTCGTAAAGGCCCGGTCCTGCATGATCTTGGACGCACGCAGATCCTTGCGACGGTGCACCACGGTCACCGTGTCGCCGAATTTTGTCAGGAACAGTGCCTCTTCAAGAGCGGAGTCACCCCCACCGACGACGACGATCTGCTTGCCGCGGAAGAAGAACCCATCGCAAGTCGCGCAGGTCGAGACCCCGTAACCAAGGAGGCGGGTCTCGTTGTCGAGGCCGAGCATGAGCGAGCGCGCGCCGGTGGCGATGATGAGCGTCCGTGCTGTCAAGGTGGGCTCGTGGGCACCAGGATCACCGATCCAGACGCCGAACGGGGACGTGCTCAGGTCGACCCTCGAAGCTCTCTCCGTCAGGATCTCGGCGCCGAAGCGTTCTGCCTGGGATCGCATCGAGACCATGAGCTCAGGGCCGAGCACGCCGTGGGTGAAGCCCGGGAAGTTCTCGACCTCCGTGGTCAGCATGAGCTGGCCTCCCGGCTGGTCGCTCGAGGACGAGGGCTCGCCTTCGAGGACGAGCGGCCGCAGCTCGCCCCGTGCCGCGTAGATGGCAGCAGTCAGGCCAGCAGGGCCCGAACCGAGGATCACTACGTCGCGCATCGCGCCGGACTCCATTGAGGTCGCTTTCTCTTCGTGCCGGCCGACTAGGTCCGGCTGTGACGCATCCTGGAGATAAACGTCCCGGCGACCACGAAGATTCCACCGATCAACAGATAACTCGCCCAGATCCGTTGGTCGAAGACCTCGTTGTTCAAGAGTCGGATGACGCCAATGACTAACGCCACGAGGACGAAGATCACGACAAAAAGGGCCAGCACCCCGAAGATGGCGGCGCGGACGAAGCTCTGTACAGGACGGACAGTGCGGTCGCGGATGAGCTCGACCACCTGCCCCACCTTTTCGGTGAGCTGTGCAGCCCAGTCGTCCCGGTGAGACTGCTCAGAAGACATGCCGCTAGATTAGCGGTCCGCGGTCGCGGCCAGCCGATAGCAGATCCCAATGCATCTCGGTCCGGCGTGGGTCCCGATGACCGGCCCGATGTAGTTGACGAGGATTTCCTCGCGCGGGTAGAGGCCTTCGAGCATGCCGAGGAACACCTCGAGGTCCGGCGCAGCCGCGTGAGCAACCGCGAGCGCATCGAGGGACCCGGCGTTCCTGAGCGTCTTCACGAGGTACTCGAGGGAACCGGCGCGAGTCCGCTGGCGGGATTCGTCCGCGGCAAAACCGTCCTTGATCTCGATTATCGGCTTGATCGACAAGAGCGAACCCATGAGGGCCTTGGCGGCCCCGACGCGGCCGCCCTTGCGGACGTTGTCCAAGGTGTCGAGGGCGCCGAAGACGCGAATTCTGGGTACGACCGCCAGCGCCGCCGCCTCGGTGGCGCTGAGATCACCCGTCGCGGCAGCGGCGCGTGCGGCCTCGAGCACGACGATCGCCTGGCCGAGGGTGACGGTGCGCGTGTCGACGACTCGCACCTCTATCTTCTCCCGCACCGCTTCAGCACCGGCGCACGCGGCCTGGTAGGTCGCGGAGAGTCCCGCCGAGAGCGTGAGGCACACGACCCCACCACAACCGTCTTCGGATGCCTGCGCGAAGCTCGCCGCGAACTCGCCCGGCGAAGGCGCCGAGGTCTCGGGCAGCGCGCTTGTCGTGGCACAACGCCGCCAAAACTCGGCAGGGTCGATCATCCGCATCTCGTCAGGGCCCCACTCTCCCAGTCGGACGTCGAGCGGAACGATTCGAATGTCGTGCTGGCTAGCGAGGCTCGTCGGAAGATCAGCCGCGCTATCGGTTACGATTCTTATCCCGGCCATGTGCATCCTCCCCGGCGTTCACCCGCCGTCGCTTCGAAGTCTGCCAGCCGACAAGGCTTCCGGCGAGTCCCGCCGCCAGAGCGTAGGCGACGAGGCCGGCGACGACTGCGGCGACAACGCGTTCCAACAGACCGGCTCCCTGGCCGGATCCGACTCCCGCGAGGACGAGGGCGACCACGAAGGCCATGACAAGCGAGCAGATGACCGTGCGCAGCACGTAACGGCCTACGACGAGGCCACCGAGGCCACCGACCCGCGCCCGCAGGACGAGCAAGGCCGCGACCGCCGAGACCGAATAAGCGATCGTCAGAGAAAGGGCGAGGCCCTTGCCCCCGAGCGCGCTGCGGAAAGCGAACGCGAGCGCGATGTTCAGCCCATTCTCCAATAGGTAGAGGAAAAAGGGCGTGCGTGTGTCTCGCATCGACTGAAAGGCGAGGATGGCGAGGAGGTAGATGCAGAATCCCGGCAGGCCCAGAGCGAGGAGCTCGAGCATCGTCGCAGTCAGATGCGCGCCACCGGAAGTGTGGGTGCTACCGGCTCCGAGCGAGATGAGCGAGATGGCTGGCCGGGCGAGCAGCAGGTACCCGACGACGGCAGGGATGACTCCGGCCAGCATGCGGCGAAGCCCGAGACCGAAGTGCTCGGCGAACCCGGCGGTGTCCCCGCGCGTAAAGCGCGAGGCGAGCACGGGCGCGATCGTGGTCATGACCGAGACAGCGACAATGCCAAAAGGTAACTGGAAAAAGGTCGAGGCATACGTGTAGGCGGTGAGGGTTGCCTTTCCGATGTTGATGGCAATCGCCGACACGACAAATACCGCCAATTGATTGGCGATCACGAACCCGAAAGTCCAGCCTGAGAGGTTGACGATCTCGCGTACGGCGGGATCGGCGGGGCACCAGCGTGGGCGTATCCGCAGCCCGCACGACATCAGGCTCGGCACGAGCGCCACAGCTTGGACGACGACGCCGAGCGTGGTGCCGGCGCCGAGAAGCAGCAAGAGCCGGTGATCGTGACCGACCTGACTGACGCTGTGGGTGTGGCCGACTTCCGCGAAGGCGATCAGGATGCCGATGGCGACCACGTTGTTGAGGATCGGAGTGAAAGCCGGTACGGAAAAGCGGCGGGCTGTATTGAGCACGGCCGTCATGAGGCTGACAGCACCGTATGCGAGCAACTGTGGCGAGAAGAGGCGGAGCAGATATGTGGCGACCTGGCGTTCGTTGGCGATGCCGGGTCCGTGGCTGCCGACGGTGTACAGGTCGATGATGAACGGGGCGGCGAGGAAGAACACGATCGTCGCCGCGACGAGAACGCCACCCGCGAGGGTGACGACGGCCGAGATCGACTCGACAGCCTCCTTTTCTGATCTCGTTGCGAGGCGCGAGACGAACACGGGGACAAAGGTTGCTGTGAGGATGCCGCCCAGCACGAGGTCGTGCACTATGTTCGGCGTGTTGTTGGCGAGGTTGAAGGAGTCGGAAAGCCCTGAGTAACCGAGCGCGTATATCGCCACCAGGATCCGCAACAGGCCAGTGACACGGGAAAGAAGCGTCCCAGCTGCTACAAAAGCGGTCGCCGTGCCGAGGCCGGGGCGAGACCGGCCGGCCCCGCCCGGGGTCGGCTGCAAAGGACCACCACCGGCGCGCGGCCGTGCAGTGAGCCCGGCAGGGGCGGGTATTCCAGGCAAGGTCCGCGGCAAACGCCCCTTGTAGATGGTCCGATTGTCGCCAAGCCCGTGGGAACTGTGCCGCCTGCGCCTCACGAGGTCTGTTCCTGAACCGTTTCTGACATCGTTTGTTGCAGCTGTCCTGCTATATGTTTGGCGCGCCGCCGGTGACGACGCGAAATAGACCGGAACCACCAGAACAGAAGAAAAGCAGCCGCACCAGCTGTGAGCGCGATCGCGACGCCGGAGATCGCCGTGGACCGGATCGTCAGCTCCGCACGGGCCAGCTGTACGCGCCCCGCCGGCGACAAGACCTGCAGCTGCAGGCTGGAATCACCCGAAGTGCGCGTATGCACACGGACGATGAAGCTCGTCGTCCCATGTTTGAGGACCACGGCCATGTCGGTCACCGAGGAGAGGTCCTGGCCGGAGATCACAAGGATGGCGTGTATGGGCGTACGCGAGCTCGAAGTTATGGCGATCGGGAACCTGGCCGAAGACGACGTGACCGTGACCGTCCGCCCTGCGGGCAGTCCGAGCTGTGAACCGAGACTGAGCATGGTCGTAAGAGGGGCGGAAAGGTACGCCCGGCGAACTGTTTGACCAAGCCCGTCCGTCTCCGCCAACAAGATCGCGTCGTCGAGGCCGTGGATCGTCGTCGAGCCGGCGGGGATGATCGAGGACAACTCCGCCAGCTGCGTGCGCGCCACCTGGAGCTGGCCCGATGTTACGATCCCGTCGCCGCTGAGCTGTGGGCTCACAAGAGCGCGGAGCGCCGGCGAACAACCCGTCGCTTGGGCCGTCGGGACCTGGCACGTCCCGACGGGGACGATGGAGAAGAACTCGCCGATGGGCACGGTTGTGATGATGGGGCTCGAGCTGAGGCCCCGGAGCAACGCGTCCAGGAACTTCGACTGAGGCGCCCAGGACTGTGGGGCGACGAGAGCAACTCCCCTCGGGTCGGGGAAGTACGGCGAGTCGTAGAAGATCTCTGCTAGATCGGCCAGAAGCTGCTGGGCCCGCAGGGCCGGGCTTCTGGCTCCGGTGAGGTGCGCTCCGAGCTCCGAGTCGAATTGCAGTCCCTCGACCGACGAGCCCGCGATGTGGAACGGTGCCGAGAGGGTGTAAGGCCACTGCACCGATGCCGGTCGGCCACCAGTGATCGATTCGAGGTTGTCCTGGGGCACCACGACGTACTTGATGCCGTCGGTGGCCAGAGCTGCCAGAGCCCGCGTTCCGAGCGGCGTTGTCGCCACGTACAGCTCCGGCGGCCGAGACCGGCGGAGCACATTGGAGAACACCGATGCGCCACGCTCGATCTGGCTCGCCAGATCGCTCTCGAGCCCGGAGCGGACCAGTCGAGTCGGGTCGACGGCACTAAAAGGGCCACCGACAAGGGTGTCCAGTCCACCGTAGGCGACGGTGTCCACGAGCTTGGTGTGCTTGGGCGCCTGCGCGAGGGCCAACAACGCCTGTCCGTAGAGGTCGATGCTCAAGGGCACCTTCGCCCGGCTCGCTTCCGCGCCTGCGATCGTGTCGATCTCCGAGAGGGTCGCCCGCGGCATAGCCGGCTTGCCGGTGGCGGTGAGCGCCAGCGAAGCCCCGACCGGCACGATGAAGGAGAAGCGGAGCCTTTTTTGGACCACCACGGGCGACGGGACGACGATTAGGTAAGTCGTGAAGGAGTCGATTGGCTGACCGGTCTGGACGTCGTCCAAAGAGACCTCGAGCGGATAGACACCACCACAGCCTCCGTAGCGCGCCGGGCAAGGCAGTTCGAAGACCGTTTGTCCTTCGGACAACTTCTTCGGCACCCGCCCGGGGAGCTCGGATCCCCCGACGTAGATCTTGACGAGACCGCGGTCTTTTGTGATCGAGGCGAGGGAGAACGTAGCGAGCGCGAGCTGGTTCAGCCCGGCGAGCTGACCACCGAGCGTGGACTCGAACTCGTCACGACTCGCGAGCGCCGACTGGCCGGGCTCGGCGTAGAGGGCGACGCTGACGCGCAGATCTTCCGAGGCGACAGAGGAGCGCACCTTGAGACCCAGTCGGACCGGGTCGTTCGAGTTCTGTACCCAGGGGTCTTGCGAGGCCAAGGTGATCATGCCGCGCGGAGCCGATTGGGCTCCGGCGGGAGCGGCCAGGCCGATTGGCCCCACCGCGAGGAGAGCTGCGACGAGGACGGCAACGACACTCGCCAAGAGGCGCGCGAGCGGCGTCAAAGCCGATCGGGCATCGCTGACCCATGAGGCGGACGGCAACGGCGGTCTTGTCCTCCGATCGGACACGTGAGACGCAGCGAGCCTATCGGTGCGCGGCGTGCTCATACAGGTAGACGGGCGCGCCCGGACGCAAGCACGCGACGGCGAGGCTGACCACTGCCACGCATCGAACCTGAGGGCGGTACGGTCGTGGAATGGTAGTGCTGCTTGGACGACACGAGGAATTCGCAGCACACGCCACAGGAATATGGCACCCGGAGCGGGCCGAGCGGCTCGCTGCGGTCTTCGCAGGAGTCAAGGACTCGCCTGCGGCGGAGGTGACGGTGCCGTTCGAGCCTCGTCGCGCGACACGCCGGGAGCTTGAGATCGTCCACGACCCTTCCTACATCGAGCGGATCGAGGATCATTGCCTGAGCGGCGGTGGGCACCTCGACGAGGACACAGTTGCCGCCCCCGCCTCGTTCGACGCGGCCCTGCGGGCGGCGGGCGCCGGCCTGGACGCGGTCGAACGCCTTCGGAACGGCGAAGGCGACAGCGCTTTTTTGGCTGTGCGGCCGCCGGGCCACCACGCTCTCGCGGCGAGGGCGATGGGCTTCTGCCTGTTCAACAATGTCGCTGTCACCGCCGGGATGCTCGCTTCTTTGGGCGAGCGCGTAATGGTTCTCGACTGGGACGCCCACCACGGCAACGGGACCCAGGACATCTTCTACGACAGGCCCGAAGTCCTCTACGTGTCTTTGCACCAGTTTCCCTTCTACCCCGGGACCGGTTCGTTGCTCGAGACCGGCTTCGGTGCCGGCCGTGGGGCGACGGTGAACCTGCCCTTCCCTGCCGGGACACCGGGTGACGCCTACCGTCTGGCCTTTGACGAGCTAGTCGTGCCCCTGGCAGAGGACTTCTCGCCGGACTGGCTCCTCATCTCGGCCGGTTTTGACGCGCACCGTGCCGATCCGTTGACCGATCTCGGTCTCAGCGCGGGCGATTTCGCGGACTTGACCTCAAAGGCGGTGCGCCTTGTGCCGCCGGGGCGCCTTGTGGCCTTCCTGGAGGGCGGATACGACCTTCGTTCGCTCGCCGTGTGCGTTGGTGCTTGCGTAGCCGCCCTAGGTGGCATCGAGTACCGTCCCGAGCCCGCTTCGCAGGGTGAGCTGACCGCAGGCGCCCGCGCGATCGTCGCCACGGCTGCTCGCTATCACCGAGCTGCGCTCGCAAGGTGAGCACGGAACGAGTCCCTCCTGGCGGGTACCCCGAGCGTCTAGGCCCGGTTCTCGAGGCGACCTTGCCGATAGCGGAGCGCTTTCAGGCGGCCGGCAAGCGGCTGTACCTCGTCGGTGGACCGGTGCGCGACCTTATCGCCGGTCGACCCGGCGGCGGCGAACCGGGCCCGGAGGTCGACATCGACCTCACCACTGACGCGACCCCGGACGAGATAGAGACGCTCGTCGCTGACCTCGCCCAGGCTTCTTGGACCCAAGGAAAGAGGTTCGGGACCATCGGACTACTTCGTGCCGGGCGCCGTTTCGAGATCACGACGCACAGGGCGGAGGCATACGTGCCCGAGTCCCGCAAACCCGAGGTACGTTTCGGCGACGACATCGAAACGGACCTGTCCCGTCGGGACTTCACCGTGAACGCAATGGCACTTAGCCTTCCCGAGCTCGTGCTTGTCGACCCCTTCGACGGGATCGGCGACCTGAGGGACCGGCGCCTGCGCACTCCGCTCGACCCAGAAGTGTCGTTCTCCGACGACCCCCTGCGAATGCTCCGGGCGGCGCGGTTCATCGCCGGCTACGAGCTCGAGTCCGACCGCGATCTCGTGACGGCCGTCGAGACGATGCGGTCCCGCCTCGAGATCGTCTCCAAGGAGAGGATTCGCGACGAGTTGGACAAGCTGCTCGTGCTACGGGTGCCGACGCGAGGACTGTGGTTTCTGGTAGACACCGGCCTCGCTGGCGAATTCCTGCCCGAACTTCCCGCCCTCGCCCTGGAACAGGACCCCATTCAGCGGCACAAGGACGTCCTCGCCCACACCATCGCTGTGATCGAGAAGACCAGCCCGGACAGGACCCTTCGACTGGCCGCGCTGTTCCACGACGTGGGCAAGCCTCTGACGCGCTCGATCGGCCCGGGTGGGGTCCACTTCCACCACCACGACGTCGTAGGGGCGAAGATGGCACGAAAGCGCATGGCAGAGTTGCGCTACCCCACCGAGCTCATCGACGAGGTCTCGCAACTCGTGGCGCTCCACCTCCGTTTTCATACCTACAAGATGGGCTGGACCGACTCCGCGGTGCGCCGCTACGCGCACGACGCCGGCTCGCTCCTGGGCCGCCTCAACGAGCTGACACGCAGCGACTGCACGACGCGAAACCAGGCCAAGGCACGTGAGCTCTCGGAGCGAATGGACGAGCTCGAGCTGCGCCTCGCCGAGTTGCGCGAGCGGGAGGAGCTAAGCGCGATCCGACCGCAGCTGGACGGCCACGCCGTGATGAAGCGGCTCGGCATTCCTGCCGGGCGCGACGTTGGCGCCGCCCTCGAGTACCTGTTGCAGATCCGTCTCGACGAGGGTCTGCTCGAAAAGGACGAGGTCCTGAGACGCCTCGACGACTGGTGGGCCGAGCGCTCGCGTTCTAGCTGACCGGCCGGGGCCGGCGCGCGCCGGGTGTCTCACGGTTGCCGGCGAAGTCCTCGACCATCCAGTAGGCGTCGTCGTCGTGGAACTGCACCGGCGGAGACTTCATGAAGTAGGCCGACGGGCCGATCAGTGGCCCGCCGATGCCCCGGTCAAGGCCGATCTTGGCGCAGCGCAACGCGTCGATGATGACGCCGGCCGAGTTCGGGGAGTCCCAGACCTCGAGCTTGAGCTCGATGTTGAGCGGAGCGTCTCCAAAGTTGCGGCCCTCCATGCGGATGTAGGCCCACTTGCGGTCCGCGAGCCACGGCACGTAGTCCGACGGCCCGATGTGGACCGAGTCCTCGGGCAGGGCGCGGTCGATCTGGCTTGTGACGGCCTGGGTCTTGGAGATCTTCTTCGACTCGAGCCGCTCGCGCTCCAGCATGTTCTGGAAGTCCATGTTGCCGCCGACGTTCAGCTGGTAGGTCCGGTCGAGGATCATGCCCCGGTCCTCCATCAAACGGGTGAGTATGCGGTGGACGATCGTCGCGCCAACCTGGCTCTTTATATCGTCGCCGATCACCGGCAGGCTGGCGGCGGTGAACCGGTCGGCCCACTCGGGGTCGCTCGCGATGAACACAGGGATGGCATTGACGAAGGCGACCCCAGCCTCAAGCGCTGCGGTCGCGTACTGCTTTTGCGCGTGCTCTGACCCAACGGGCAGATAGGCGACCAGCACTTCTGCCCCGCTGCGCCGCAGCACCTCCGCGATGTCGACGGGCGGCGCGAGCGACTCGTCGATGGCCTTGCGGTAGTACTTGCCGAGCCCGTCGAGTGTCGGGCCACGCTCGACGGTGACTCCGAGCGCCGGGATCTCCGCGAAACGGATCGTGTTGTTGTTGGACGCGAAGACCGCCTTGGAGAGGTCGAGGCCGACCTTTGCCGCGTCCACGTCGAAGGCCGCCACGAACTCGACGTCGCCTACGTGGTACCCGCCGAGCGAGACGTGCATCAGGCCAGGGACCCGGTCCTCAGGGTCGGCGTCGCGGTAGTACTCGATCCCTTGTACGAGGGCGCTGGCGCAGTTGCCCACTCCCGCGATGGCGACCTTGATCTTGCGGGCCGTAGCGTTCATGGCTCGCTCCTTTCAGTGGCGATGTTCATGAGGGTCGGGCTCGTGTGCACGACGGCTGCCACGACCTCCGAACGGGTTGCTAAGGCTGGGGTTGGGCGCGCGGGGATCTCCTCGGGCGCAGGTGGGGGGATCTGGGACGCCTGCTCGGCGGCGATGAGACGGTCGATCCAGCTCAGGTCGTGCTCGGTCGCCTCTTTGGCGTGGTCAACGAGAGAGCGTTGGTACCTGTCGAGCGGGCGCCAGGGCGACTCGACCGCACGGCGCGAGCCTTCGCGAGCGTCGAGGAGCTGGGCGCGCCTGCGCTGCAGGAGCGACAAGCGCGCCTCCGGGCTCAAGTAGCGTGCGAAGGCCCAACGCAGCGCGAAGCCGCGGGCGCCTTCGGGCTTGGGCTCTTCGCTCTCGAGCAGGCGATGGAAGAGCTCGTCGCCGCGCGCGGTTAGCTCGTAGACGCGTCGGCCCCGAGTGCCCGAGCTCGAGCGGGTCGTGGCGGCGCGCCTGGATGCGAGACGCGCCCTGAAGGCGGCCCGCTCCCCGGCAATCGAGCCTGCAGAGGTGAACGCTCCGGGCGACGGCGCCTCCGAGGTGCCACCACCGGACGGGACCTCGTGGACGGCGCCTGTGGCCTCGAGACGGGCCAGGGCCGGATAAAGGGAGCCGAAGGAGAGGCTCGAGAGCAAGCCGAAATCCCCGCGCAGCCGTTTGCGCAGGTCATAGCCGTGCATGGGGTGCTCTTTAAGGAGCCCAAGGATCGCCAGTTCGAGCATCTTGTTCTGAGTATATCAACGCAACATATCGATGCGATATGTCAGGTATCACTTTCACCCTAGTTTCGGGACGGCAGCGACAGGCCAGCTACGCTGCGCGGGCGTGGGTGACGCCAGAGGGCCTGGTACTACGGCTGGCGCCCCCGGCACGCCGCCGCCCGCCTGGTACCGGGACCCGTGGGGGATGGCCCCTTTGCGCTGGTGGAACGGCCAGAGCTGGACCCCTTTCACTGCCGGCACACCGCAAGGATCGGCCTCGCACAGGCCGGTCGCCCGCCCAGCGACCCCCGTGGAGCCTTCTAAACGCCCCCGGCTCACCGCTGAGGTGCTCATCGTGCTCGGGATCTTCCCGTTCCCCTACGTGGTCAACGCTCTCGCTGCGCTCGTCCAGGAGGCGGTCCACGCGGGCAGCACGGGCCGGTTTCCGCTCCCGATTACCTCTCACCTCGGCCTTTCGTTCCTGTTCGACCTGCTGCTCGCCCTCGAGCCCCTGGCTGCCGCAGCGCTTGCGTTGTACCTGCTCTCGAACTCGGAGGAGGGAGGAAGTGCCGTGATCGGTCTTGACCGCTCAGATCCCAGGCAGGATCTCGCCCTCCTGCTCCCGGTATTCCTGCTCTGCTTCCTCGTGCCGGAGGACGGCATCTCGCTCTTGCTCCAGGTCGTGCATGTCCACGCCATCGTCCCGGCGAGCCAGAGCCTGCCTGATTACTTCTCCATCGTTGGGATGGTCAACGCTCTCACGGCGGGGGTAGTCGAGGAGATCGTGGTCCTCGGCTTCCTCGTGCGGCGGCTCGAGCAGCATGGCCTGAGGCCCGCGGTCGTCGTCGCCCTGGCGGTGCTCGTGCGCGTCTCGTACCACGTCTATTACGGCTGGGGAGTGCTGCCTATCGCTGCCTGGGCGCTGGCGAGTGTGCTCATGTACCGCCGCTACCGTCGCTTGGCGCCTTTCATCGTCGTGCACGTGCTCTGGGACACTGCCCTCATCCTCGTTCCCTTCTTCGGAGGAGGGCCCTTGGGTGTCGAGGTGCTGCTCTTGGGACCCACGACTTTCGCTTTCTGGCTGATGTGGCGTAACCGGCTGGCAACGCTTCCCGACCCACGGTCGAGGCCGGGGTGGCGGGCACGGTAGCCTGGCTTCGGTGTCGAGCCTTCGGAGCGGTCCGCAGTCGAGATGGGGAGTCGGCGGGCACCCGCGCCCGGGCCGGATCGAGTACCGGCTGATGCGCGAATCGATCGTGAAGGAGTACCGGCGCGGCCGCCTCGGCCGCCTCGAGGTTTGCGACGCTCAGCCCGAGCTGCTGCGGGTCGCGAAGAACCTCGGCCGGGAGACGGACACCGAGTGCCCCATCTGCGAGCACGAGCAACTCGTTCACGTCATGTTCGCGTTCGGTCCCGGCCTTCCCCCCGGGGGGCTGCCGCTGACCGATCTCGGCGTGCTCTCCAAGACTGCCCGCAAGAGTGCCGATGTGGCGTGTTACTTGGTCGAGGTCTGCACCGGATGTTCCTGGAACCATCTTCTGAGCGTCTTTGCTCCAGGAGGCCATGACCGCTGATTGACCGCCGGCAGCCCAGCGCGCCGGACGGGAGGAGGTCCGAAAATGACAGGCTCGGTGACTGTGCCGGAGGTCCGCGCGCGAAAGCGCAGCCGGGGCTGCGACCCGATCGTGATGATCACCGCCTACGACACGCCTTTTGCCCGCGTCGTGGATGCTGCCGGCGTGGACGTCATCCTTGTCGGCGACACCCTCGCCGAGGTCGTCCTCGGGCAGGAGGACACCTTGCATGTCGGGGTCGACGACCTCGCCCATCATGTCGCAGCGGTGGCACGTGCCCGACCCCGGGCCCTGTTGGTGGGTGACATGCCGTGGCTCAGCTACCACCTCGAGCCGAGCGACACTGTGCGCAATGCCGCCACCCTCGTGCGAGCCGGGGCCCAGGCGGTAAAGCTCGAAGGCGGCCGGCGCAGGGTAGGGGCCATAACGTCGATCATCGAGGCGGAGATGCCCGTGATGGGTCATCTCGGCCTGACTCCTCAGTCCGTGCACGCCATGGGCGGCTACAAGGTCCAAGGCCGAGAAGCTGCCGGGGCGGGAGAGCTGCGCAAGGACGCCGAAGCTCTCGCCGCCGCGGGCTGTTTCGCGGTCGTGCTCGAAGGGGTGCCCGACGCCCTCGCTGAGCGTATAACCGCGGACCTGGACGTTCCGACCATCGGCATCGGGGCAGGGCCTGGCTGCGACGGACAGGTGATCGTTCTGCACGACCTGCTGGGGCTCACCGAGAGCGAGCCGGCCCGATTCGTTCGTCGGTACGCGGATCTCGGTGCTGTCGCCACCAAGGCGGTGAGGGACTGGGCTTCGGACGTAAGGGCGGGGCATTACCCATCCGACGCCGAGTCGTACCACGCATCGGCGAGCCTGCGCGAGGCCCTCGGCGTCTCGGCGGACTGACACACCCACCTGCCACGCTTTGTGTGTGCAGAACGGCCGCGCCAGACCTCGGCTACCATGTCGATGTCCCTTATACCCCTGCCCCGTCAGAATCGGGGCCCCGGACGCCTAACGCGTCGGGTCCGGAGGAGGTGAGGCCGCAGTGCGGCCCTACGAAGTCATGGTTATTTTTGATGTCGGCCTCGAAGACGGCGACCTCAACGCGAGCATCGATCGCATCACGTCGCTGGTGCGCGACCGCGGGGGCAACCCAGGCCGTGCGGAGCGATGGGGCCGCCGGACATTCGCGTACGAGCTCAAGCACCGCAGCGAGGGTTACTACGTCCTTATCGAGTTCACGGCCGACCCGACCCTAGTGGCCGAGCTCGACCGGATGCTGACTCTTGACGACATCGTGCTTCGCCACAAGGTGATCCGACAGCCGGACAAGCAGAGCGGCCGAGCCCTTCGCGCTGAGGCGAAGCGGCGCCAGACAGCTGCTCGCAAGGCCGCCAGGGCCAAAGCGGCGAGCTGAGCGAACTGGAGAGAATGAAATGGCTAACGGCAACTCCGTAACCCTTGTAGGCAACGTCACGCGCGACCCCGAACTCCGTTTCACACCGAACGGGCAAGCCACTGCTAGCTTCGGCCTGGCCGTGAACCGCCGCTGGCAGAACCGCCAGACCCAGGAGTGGGAGGAAGCGACCTCCTTTTTCGACATCGTGTGCTGGCGCGAGATGGCGGAGAACGTGAGCGAGACCCTGACTCGCGGGGCGCGGGTGATCGTCACTGGTCGCCTCGAGCAGCGCAGCTGGGAGACGGCTGAAGGTGACAAGCGGTCCAAGGTCGAAGTGGTGGCTGACGAGCTCGGCCCAAGCCTGCGCTGGGCGACCGCGCAGGTTGTGAAGAACGAACGGCGCGGGCCTGACGTCGGACCCGGTGGTGGGCCCGGCCGTGGGGCCGCCTCACACTCGGAGGCCCAGCCCGCCCCACAAGCCGCGGGTGAAGCCTTCGGGTCCTACGACGAGGAGCCCTTCTAAATGGCACGCAACAACGACCGGGACCGCGGCACTCGCCGTGCCCCGAAGGAGACCGGCCGGCGCACGAAGAAGAAGATCTGCATCTTCTGCAAGGAACACGCCACCTGGGTCGACTACAAGGACGTGAACCTGTTGCGCAAGTTCATGTCTGATCGCGGCAAGATCCGGGCGCGGCGCGTCTCGGGCAACTGCGCTCAGCACCAACGCGAGGTCGCCCTTGCGATCAAGACCGCCCGGGAGCTCGCCCTCCTGCCTTTCACCCAGCGGACTACGAGCGAGCGGCCGAGCGGGCGTGGGGCAGGCCGTGGCGCAGGGCCCGGTCGCGGACCGACGCGCTCTGACGCTGCAGAAGGGCCAGAGCTAGAGGTGCTGTTGGCAGACACGGAACTCGATGACGAGGTCGAGGACGCCGATCTCGATAACTCCGAGGTCGAGGCACTGGCGCTTGCGGGCGCCGACGACGAGGCGGGCGAACAGTGAAGGTGGTGTTGCGCACCGACGTCCCAGGCGTGGGCAAGCGTGGGGACATCACCGAGGTCTCCGACGGCTTCGCCAGGAACTTCCTCGTGCCCCAGGGCCGTGCGATCCTCGCCAACGTGGGCATCGAGGACCAGGCCGCCTCGATGCGCCGTTCGCGTGACCTTAAAGATGCGCGTAACCGTGAGGGTGCCGAGACGATCGCCCGCAAGCTCGTTCCGATCGTGTTCCGCATCGAGTCGCGTTCGGGCAGCGAAGGCAGGCTATTCGGTTCCGTCACCGCCTCTGACATTGTCGACGCCGTGAGCCGCCAGGCCGGTATCGAGCTCGACCGCCGTCGCCTCGTGATCGAGGAGCCCATCAAGACGCTCGGTTCTCATGAAGTGGGAGTACGCCTTCATCCCGAGGTCGAATTCCGCCTCACCTTGGAGGTAGTGAGCTCCAGCTGACGGCTCGGGGCTCGGCGGTGTTACAGCCGGCTGCCAGGCTGAAGCCGTGATCGTCCACCGGAGGCGCCGTTTGGGCTTCGGAAGTGTCGGCTCAGGGAGCGGAGCCTTCGACTGCGGCCAGATGAGCAAGCTTGTCCACGCTCCGTGCACAGGATTTGCCAGATTTTCCGTGGGTAATCCACAAGATCCGGCCCTAGCGCCCCCCAGGGCGTTGGGGCCATCCTTGTTGAGATGACTTTGTTGCAACCCGTTCCCGACGCGTCCCGGCGTCGGCGGAGCCCGGGACCGTCGGCAACTGTCGCGGGTGGCGGCACGGGTGTCTCGCGGGTACCGCCGCACAACTTCGATGCCGAGGAGTCCGTGCTCGGAGCGATGCTGCTTTCACGCGATGCGATCGCAGTCGTTGTCGAGGAAGTGGGTGCCGAGGACTTCTATAAGCCGTCGCATGCTCACATCTTCTCCGCTATCACCTCGCTTTACGCGAAGGGCGAGCCTGCCGACTTCGTGACGGTCCCCGAGGAGCTGCGCCGTGTCGGCGTTCTCGACGCGTCCGGCGGCGCGGCGGCGCTCATCGCGCTGCAGGCGAACACGCCGGCGATCTCGAGCGCGGGACGGTACGCCCGTATCGTGAAAGAGCACGCCTTGCTCCGCCGCCTGATCGGGGTCGCGCACGAGATCGCCGAGATCGGCTACGAGGTCCCGAGCGATATCGCCGGAGCTCTCGACCGGGCCGAGGCCATGGTTTTCGATGTCGCACAACGGCGCACGTCGGACTCTGTGCGATCGCTGAAGGACCTGTTGACCGAAAGCCTCGAACGCCTCGACCACCTTTATGGCAGGGGCGAAACGATCACCGGTGTGCCGACCGGCTACAGCGAGCTCGACTATCTCCTCTCGGGCCTACAGCCTTCGAACCTCGTGGTCGTCGGGGCCAGGCCTTCGATGGGCAAGACCGCCTTCGCGCTCGGCTTGGCGGCGCATGCCGCCTCCAACCACGGGGTGCCGGTGCTGTTCTTCTCGCTCGAGATGAGCCACCTGGAGATCGCCCAGCGCGTGCTCGCGGCAGAGGCGCGTCTCGATGTGACCAAGCTTCGCAACGGCCGCTTGTTGGACAGCGACTGGCCGAGGATCTCGAGCGCCATCGGCCGCATCGACACGGCACCCCTTTTCATTGACGACAACCCGAACGTGACCATCATGGACATAAGGGCCAAAGCGCGTCGGATGCGGTCGTCGGACGGCATCGGTCTCGTCGTCATCGACTACCTGCAGCTGATGACGGGCCGGTCCTCTGCCGAGAACCGCCAGGTCGAGATCTCCGAGATCTCTCGCGGCCTTAAGATCCTCGCCCGCGAGCTGCAACTTCCGGTCGTCGCGCTGAGCCAGCTGTCGCGCAACCTGGAGGCACGCGCGGACAAGCGACCGATGCTCGCCGACCTCCGCGAGAGCGGTGCCATCGAGCAGGACGCCGATGTCGTGATGTTCATCTACCGGGACGAGGTCTACAACCCCGACTCGGCCGACCGGGGCACGGCCGAGGTCATAATCGCCAAGCACCGAAACGGCCCGACGGGTTCCGCGCACCTGGCCTTCATCGCCAACTACGCGAAGTTCGGCGAACTGGCGAGAGTCTGATACTTAGAAAAGCTCAGTAGCTGATCGCCGCGCGGCTTGCAAACCGCAGTGTTGAATATTTCCGAACCCGGGCAAACACCGGCGCCACGACCGACCTAGCTCTGAGGCTGCTCAAGCCGCGACGTGCGGGTCGAGGACCTCGCGCAAGGGCCAACAGAACTCCTCCGGCGCCAGACCGGGTCGGCCGTTCTCCCGGCACCATGAGTCGTACTCGAGCGCCCAGGACCGGTGCCAGTCGGCCTGCGACCGTGTCAGCTCTCCGATCTCGCTTTCGGCGATCTCCGGGTACCGGTCGGCGATACTCCGGGCGATCTCCACCGTCGCGTCGGCATCGCTCCCAGCGTCGTGAGGGGCGCAGAGCTCGACCCCGTAGGTACGGCAAAGGGCGTCCAGGCGTCGTTTGCCCGAGCGGTAACGGTCCACATGGCGATCGATGACGAGCGGGTCGACGAGCACCTCCCAGACGATCGGCCTCAACCCGAAGCTCCGGAACAATGCCGTCGCGATCGTGATGTCGAAGCTCGCGTTCATCGCCACCACCGGCACTTGGTCGGCCTGGGCCCTCTCGAGCACAGAATGCACGATCGCCGCCGCGTCTGGGAGCGGACAACCTTCGCGGCGCGCTCGGCGGGTGGAGATCCCGTGTATGGCCTGCGCGGCGGGAGGGATCTCACATCCCGGGTCCACGATGAACACGTCGCGATAGCTCCTGCGAGGCGTCTCCCAACGCACGAGGGCGACCTGGACCGGCAGGTCCTTACTGGGATCAACACCGGTCGTCTCGAGATCGAACCCGAGCAACGGACCAGAGTCCCAGGTCATGTGGTGGAGGGTACGCGCAGGTTGTGTCACTCCAGGTGTGACCTGTCGTTGAAGCCGCGAAGCAACCAGCGCTGGCCCGCAACGACGATGGACGAGATCGCCCCGTTGTCAGAGCCCGTGAACGCGAACGGCCGCGATCCGGTCGCCATCGCCAGCACGGCCCCGATCGTCCCGCCGTGAGCGAAGCACACGACCCGCTCGCCACGATGGGACGAGGCGATGCGCTCTATGGCCAGACCGCAGCGGGCTGCGACGGACGCGTTGGACTCGGCACCGGGGACGACGTCCCAGCGCTCCTGCTCGACCATCTGAGCTACGAGGGGGTCACCTTGTGCGACTTTCTGGCGGTATATCCCACCGTCCCACTCCCCAAGGTTCACTTCGGCCAGGGCAGGCTCGACACGGGGCACCAGCCCGAGACGAGCGGCGAGCGGTGCGGCAGTCTCAGCGGTCCGACGAAGGCTTGTGACATAGATGGCGTCAACACGCGTCGCCGCCAGGCGCTGGGCGACGAGGACGGCCTGCTGTCGGCCGAGCACGGACAGTGGCGGATCGCCCCTCCCGTCGACAAGGGGGAACGGCCGGGCGGGATCGGCCGCCGCCGACTCTCCGTGTCGCACCAACAGCACCTCGGTCGACTCGGTCGGACGCTCGAAACGAACCTGGCGATAGAGCTCTCCATTCTCGCGAACATCCTGGTCAGAGCCCATCGCGGGCCTAGCCTACGAGCAAGTTATGGTCCGCGGGGGGATGTTCATTTGGCAAAGCGGACATGTTGCGCGCAATACTGTGCGGCAACCTATCCCGGCGTCGGGCTGACACGATCGGGGACCTTCGTGCGCCACGAGACAAGAACCTGGAAGTTGGAGTGGCTTGCAACCGGGGCCTTGCTCATCAGCGCGTTCGCAGTCCCGCTCGGATCAGCCTCTCTAAAGACAGTCGGCAAGCTGAGTTCGGCTCGAACTGTCATCGATGCTGTCGACGCCGCCGTGCGCTCCTCGCAAACTGCTGGCACCAGCCTGACCACAACAAGCCGAGTCTCACTTGTGTCACAGCGTGTGCTCGTTCCTGTGATTGCGGATGTCGACCCGCCACCGGTCCGGTTCCCACCTTGGTGGAGCGGACCTTGCGACGACGGCCATTATCCCGGGTCCTTTCCCCTTTCCAGCTGGGACGGTCTTACTGCGTGCGGTCCGGGCCCCAACCGCGGAGGCTACGACTCCCCTGTCGAGTTCTTCCCCGGTGCCTGGGGGGAGCTCGAGTGGGAGTGCGTGGAGCTGTCAATGCGATGGCTCTATCTCGAGTACGGCGTAAGGCCCTACTCCGCAGACGGTTCCGGGGTCGTCTGGAACTACTCGCGCGCTGATGGCGGCGATCTTGTCAAGGTTGCGAATGACGGCACGAGCGTGCCACGACCCGGGGACGTCCTCAGCTTGGGCTCAGAATGGTCGGAGGGTCACACCGCGGTCGTCACCGGCGTGAGCGTGACCCACGGATACGGGACCATCACCATCCTCGAGCAGAACATGAACGGCGGGGACGGCACGAACACCCTCGGAGTGTTCAAGAACTATGTCGAGCCTGACTGGGCCATGCCCGTCACCGGGTGGCTCCAGGCTGCGACACCGTCGGTGATGGCGGCAGATGCAGCCGAAACCGGTATCCCTTCAGCCGATCTCGTCCTCGACGGCGGCTTCAACCACAGCGGCCTTGGCGCCTGGCACAAGACGAGCCATTCCCGCTTCGGAATCGAGATGGCGGGCAGCCTCACCCACAAGCCGACCACGCTGCCCTACGAGGGCTACGGCTTCGCCGTCACCCGTAGCTCTGCGCCCGGCGGCGGCATCTACCAGGACATCCCGTTCCCCGTCAGTGCCGGCGACAGTTTCTGCGCGGACGCTGAAGTTGTCACTGCGGATGCTCGCTCAGGGGCGAGCGGCACGATGACCCTGTGGCTGCTGGGCGGCTCGCACAGCCAATCGTCAAAGGCGCGTTTCGGCCCGCTGCGGCCCAAGGACGAGTGGACCCCGGTCGCGTCGTGTGTGACCGCCACGAGCCCGCACTCGGACATCCGGATCCAGTTCTACGACGCCCCGCACACGCTGCCGCTCGGCATCGATGCCGTTGATGTGCATCAGTCCTTCGTGGTCAACGGTGGCTTCGACCACCACGATGGGACCGGTTGGCACCCCGCGAAGCACTCGTGGCTCGGAATCGAGACCGGCGGCGCGCTCGACACGATGCCCTATGGTGGTGACGGCTTCGCCGTCACGAACACAACTGCTTCGACGGGCGGCATCTACCAGTACGTTTCCCTACCCATCGGTGCCGGAGACACTCTCTGCGCCGACGCCGAGGTTGTCACTGCGGGTGCGCGTCCCGGGGCGAGGGGCGAGATGGCCCTCTGGCTGGTAGGTAGGTCGAAGGCGCAACTCTCCTCGGTGAGTTTCAGCAGGTTGCCGGGTAGGAGCCGCTGGACCGCCGTCTCGACCTGTGTGACTGCGAACGGGGCGCACACGGGCTTCAGGATCCAGTTCGCGGACGCCCGAAAGGCGCCCACGCTCGGGATCGATAGCGTTGACGTTCACCAGTCCTTCGTCGAGAACGGCGGCTTTGACAACCACGGCAGCGCCGGCTGGCACAAGGCGGGGCACACCTGGTTCGAGTCGGAAGCCGCCGGCAAGCTCTCGACCAGCGCGTACGAGGGCAACGAGTTCGGCGCCACCGCCACCTCGGTGCGTGGTGGCGGCGTCTACCAGGCGGTCTCCCTGCCGATCAGTGCCGGGGAGAGCCTCTGCGCGGATGCCCAAGTCGTCACGGCGGGTGCCGGTCCCGGAGCCCAAGGTGAGATGGCCCTCACTCTGCTCGGCAAGTCCCCGAGCCAGGCGTCCTCGGTTCCCTTCGGGCCGCTTCCGGCCAAGGGCAAGTGGACCCCTGTGTCCACGTGTGTGACCGCGGCGGGTCCGCACTCCGGGTTCAGGATCGAGTTCTACGACGCACCCGACACGCCCTTGCTCGGCATCGACGCCGTCGACGTGCGCTAAGGGCCCTCCTAGGCGTCGACGGCCTCGAGCCCACGCTCGAGCCGGACCGAAGCTGCAGCCTCGGCCCTGGACAGATCCGCGGACCGGTCCCAGCGTGCCTCGATGTGGCCGTAGCGCCAAATCGCCAGCGCGATCACCCAGGTGACCACGAACATCCCCACGATGATGAAACCGGCGCGGTTGATGTTGAAGTTCGCCATCGTGTCCCAGAAGGCGCCGTGGAGGTCGAACTCGGTCGAGAGCAGCCCGACCAGCTCGATCGTCCCGATGACAAAGGCCACCGCGACCGAGAGGCCGGTGATGATGATGTTGTAGTACACCTTGCGGATCGGTTTGGAGAACGCCCACCCGTAGGCGAAGTTCATGAAGCAGCCATCCAAGGTGTCGAAAAGGCACATGCCTGCGGCAAACAGCACCGGGAGCGACAAGATCGCGTAGAAGGGCAGCCCGCTCGCGACGGCAGTGCCCGAGAGCACGAGCAGGGCCACTTCGGTCGCCGTGTCGAAGCCAAGCCCGAACAAGAGCCCGACCGGGTACATCTTCCAGGGAGTGTCGATCCTGCGGGCGAATCCCCCGAGCAGGCGGTTCATGAGGCCCCGCTTGTTGAGTTGCTCGTCGAGCTCGTCGTTGTCGAATTCGCCCCTGCGCAGATCGCGGAATACCCGCAGGATCGAGACGAGGATGACGATGTTCAGACCGGCAATTAGATAGAGGAAGAAGCCTGACACAGAGGTCCCGACGACGTTCGTCCACTCGTGGAGGCCGGACTGGCCAGCCTTCACTTGGTTATCGAGGGCGCGGATGCCGAAGTTCAGCATCACGGCGAGGAAGAACACGATCGACGAGTGGCCGAGCGAGAAGAAGAACCCGACGCTGAGCGGCCGCTTGTCCTCGGCCATCAGCTTGCGAGTCGTGTTGTCGATGGCCGAGATGTGGTCCGCGTCAAAGGCGTGCCGCATCCCGAGCGTGTAGGCGAGCACACCGGTTCCGAGGCCGAAGACGTCAGTCTTCGTCAGGTGGTAGTGGTGGCCCGTGGCTGCGAGCAACATGACCCAACCGAGCACGTTGAGGCCGATGACAACGGCCGCCATCGCGCCGACCTTGCCCCACTCCCTGGGGGTCAGCGCGTCCTGGACCGCCTTCAGCCTGCCTGTTGACGTGGTCGTCACTACCCCCTCCTCGACACAACTGCATTCGAAGCCGGCTATGCGTCTGGACTCAAGTCTCGCCTAATTGCAACCTGATTGCAACAGCGAGCTGGACTGAATTCGGACAGGGAATCAGCAAGAAGCGCCAAGCCCTATGCTGGGGAAATGGCCATTGAACAGGGGCGGCCCGAGAGCGAGGGCAGCGAAAGCGTTGACCCGGTCGAGCTGGTCCTGGCTGAGCTTCGCCGCCGGGGAGGACGGGTCACGTCGACGCGTCGGCTGCTGTTGCGGGCGTTGTTCGAGCGGTCGGGCCATCGCACGGCTCCGGAGCTTGCCGAGGACCTCGCCCGGGAGGTCAAGGCCTACGGCCTCGAGGTCCACATGTCCACGATCTACCGCTTCCTCGACGAGCTCGAGGAGCTCGGCGTCGTCAGCCACTCGCACCTCGGTCACGGCCCGGCGGTCTATGACGTCTCGCCTGTCGGTCACTTCCACCTCGTCTGTGAGGTGTGCGGAGAGGTGACTGAGTCACCGGACGCGCTCCTGGCCGCGCTCGCCCGCTCCTTGAAGGCGCGCTGCGGCTTTTCGATCGATGCCCACCATTTCGCCATCGCAGGACGGTGCCGGAACTGCTCGGAGTGAGGCCCTGAGGCTCTGACCGTGGCGCCGGAGAGTTAGTAGCTCAGCGCAACGGGACGGCGAAGTCGCAGTCGGGGACGCTGTCGGTCGGTCACAGGAGGCATGGCCAGGTATGTGATCCGCGCGCCCAGCTCACTCGGCTCCCGGCCCCGTGCCGTGCCCCAGGAGCGCAGCTCCTCGATTATGAGCTGCCAGTTGTCCGTTCGAGACCGCGGGCCGAGACGGACGTATGCCTCTTCGTGGGCAGGCTTCGTACGCAGGCTGGACTCGGGAAACTGCTCCGCGAGCGCCCCTACCTCAGCTGCGGGGACAGGCTGGCACCACTCGACGGGACCATCGCTGTCCTCGCTCACAATGCCGTGGTAGATGGAGAAGGCAGCCCCGGCGACGCCTTCCATCCTGGCGAAGGGCCGGACCTGATGATTGCGACGAGCTCCTCGCCGAGAGCCAGATGCCCTGCTCGTCGACGTGACGCGTCAGGCAGAGCAAGCTGCGGTTCGGGATCTGTCTCGTGGCGACCTCGTACATCGAAGACCTCTTTCCGTTCAGACGCTCGATGAGGTAGCCGGCAATGTCACGCCGCGTCTCATGGTCCTGTTCGACGCCGGACCAGTATCCGGCGATCCGCTCCGCAGCGTCCTTGGGCTTCAGCGCGACGATGACCTTGATCTCGGCGAGCGGGACGCCGATCTGACGGAGCACCGCCACCAGGCGCGCCTTTTCGAGCTGGCCCGTCTCAGAGAAGCGGTAGGCCGAGTCGGGTCGACTCTTGCCGGTGGCAGGAGGCCCAGTTCGTCATAGAGACGAAGCGCTTTTTGCGACAACCTCGTCAGTCTGGCGAAATCGCCGATGCTGATTGGTCCCAAGCTCGACTCCTCGTTCCAGCAGAAGCCCGGTGCATGCCACTGTTGGGCCTCACCCATGGTGAGAGTCAAGCCTGCTCGGGTCACTGCCTCAGAGGAGGGTGCCTGGTGGAACACGATCGGCCAGGAGCCACCCGAGTGTTGTCGCCCCAAAGAGCTGCGGCGCGCCCGGCAGCCCGCGCGACTCGACAGGTATGTCACGAGGACGAGTTTGTCGCCGACGAGGCCGGCCTCCATCTCACTTGCCTCGATGCCGGGACCGTCAGGGTCCGTTGCCTCGAGGGCTCGCAGCACCTCCGACCGGGTCCAAAGCCGCCCAGACGAGCCGATTGCATGGAAGTTCGGGTCGAGGAGCTCTTCGAGCACCTCCGGAGACCGCCTGACCTCGGGGGAGAGAGGGCGATCTCGAGCTCGATGACAGGGCGAAGGTCAGCGGCGGCCGGAGGGGCGTTCATCAGGCGATGCGGAAAACGATGTCTAGGCGCCCTGCGGAGCGGCCATCCGGATCCCGTCGCAGACGATGCCGACCATATGCTGGCAGGCGTCGTCGCCGAGGCCTGCCTGCGCGGCCGCCTGGCAGGTTCCCATGACGAGGCCGATGAGCTCGTCGACCGACATGTCTCGCCGCACGACGCCAGCTTCCTGGGCGCGGGCGAGGAGCAGGCCGATGCACTCTTTCATCTCGCTCAGTTTGCCCGCGCAGCGGGCCTTGAAGTCGATCCCGGCCGCGCCCATGGCATCGAACAGGTCGTGCTTGGCAGAAGCCTGGCGGGCGAACTGCTGAAGGTAGGAGAAGAGGGCCGCCCCCGGTACCGGCGCGGTGACCTCCGCTCGGCCGATCTCGAGCAGATCCTCGAGGCGGGTTATGACGATCGCTTCGAAAAGGTCTTCCTTGGTCGGGAAGTGGCGGTAGACGGTCCCGACTCCGACACCGGCCCGTTCGGCCACCCTGTCGATCGGCACCGACACACCTTCGGCGGAAAATACGACCTCGGCGGCGTCGAGAATCCGCTGGCGGTTGACCACCGCGTCGGCGCGCATCCGCCGTGTCTCCGCCGGCTCTGCGATGAATTCTGCGGTCCCTTCTGTCATATCAGTGGGCGCCGCCGCCACAGCGAGAGCTCCGCGACGGACTTGACAAGCGGAACGGTCATTCCGTATAGTTGGCTTGAAGCGGAGTCATCGCTCCGAATATATCGGAGCGAGCCGGCGAAAGCCACCGCAGGAGGGGGATCTCGATGACCAAGGACTCGACTGCAGTCGAGGCAACGCCTGGAAGCACGGTAGCGGCCCTCGAGTCCGATCCGCGCCGGTGGTGGTCACTTGGGGTCATCGCCATCTCTCAGCTCATGATCGTCCTCGACGCGTCCGTCGTCATCGTCGCTCTTCCGTCGGCGCAGAAGGCCCTGCATATCTCGATCGCCGACCGGCAGTGGGTCGTGAGCGCGTACACTCTCGCCTTCGGCAGCCTTCTCCTGCTCGGCGGGCGAATCGCGGACTACCTCGGCCGGCGACGCATGTTCATCGTCGGCCTCATAGGTTTCGGCCTTTCATCGGCCCTCGGCGGCTTGGCCCAGAACGCGGCGATGCTCTTCGGCGCCCGGGCCCTGCAGGGCGCCTTCGGGGCAATAATGGCTCCGGCCGCCCTGTCGCTGTTGACCACGACGTTCACCGAGGTCCAGGAACGAGCCCGCGCCTTCGGTGTATATGGCGCCATCGCCGGCGGCGGCGCCGCGATCGGCCTCGTGCTGGGAGGAACCCTGACTCAGCTCGCCTCGTGGCGTTGGACGCTTCTCATCAACGTGCCGATCGCCATGCTGGCTGTGGTGGGTGCTCTGCGCGTGGTCCGTGAGAGCAAGGTGACCGTGCGTGCCGGGTACGACATCCCCGGGGCGGCGACGGTCACAGCCGGACTGTTTTTCCTCGTTTACGGGTTCACGATCGCCGGCACCGACGGCTGGGGGGCATCGCTCACGATCGGGCTGCTCTCGGTGGCCGCTGTCGCCCTCGCTGCCTTCGTGGCCATCGAGATGCGATCCCCGCACCCGTTGCTGCCGATTCGCGTCGTCCTCGACCGAAACCGGGGCGGGTCCTTTCTGGCATCCCTGCTCGTCGGAAGCGCTCTGCTCGGCACCTTCTTGTTCCTCACCTACTTCCTTCAAGAGACACTCGGGTACTCGGCCCTCAAGACTGGGTTTGCCTTCCTGCCTTTCTCCGGCGGGATCATCCTCGGTGCCGGGCTGGCGAGCCGCCTCCTTCCCCGTGTCGGCCCTCGGGCACTGATGGTGGTGGGCCTGCTCCTCGCCACAGGCGGGCTCTTTTGGTTCACCGGGCTGAGCGTGGGCAGCAGCTACGCGGCCCATGTCCTGCCCCCCGAGATCCTCGTCAGCCTGGGCATGGGACTCGCCTTCGTCCCGATGTCATCCACGGCCCTCGTGGGAGTCGACCCTGGCCATTCCGGTGTCGCCAGCGCCCTGGTCAACGCCACCCAGCAGGTCGGAGGATCCCTCGGCACCGCGCTTTTGAATACGGTTGCCGCGTCAGCGGCGGCCACCTACCTCACGGCCCACGTTCATGCAAAGCTGGCGGTGCAAAAGGCGGCGGTCCACGGGTACACGACGGCCTTCACCGTCAGCGCAGCCCTGCTCGCTGCGGCCGCCATCGTGGCATGGGCGCTGATCCGAGCCTCGCGCGACGAGGTTCACCCGGAGCTGGCCTTCAGTGACCCGGCGCTTCCCATCTCAGAGCTCGCCGCGGTTGTCGAGCCTGTCGCCGCTAGCTGATCGGGGCGGCCCTCGAGAGTCGATACGCGCACAGCGCAGGATCGTGCGGGAGGAGGCGGCACTCATCGCCAAGGCGCTCACCTCGATCATCGCGGTAATCGACCCGGAACTAATCGTGCTTGGAGGCGGGATCGGACGCGCTCCTGGCTTCGCCTCTGAGGTTGGCGCGGCTCTCGGGATGCTCGCGCCTGTTGTGCCCGAAATCCGCGTGAGCGCCTTGGGAGATGACGCCGTCGTCGTCGGGTGCCTTGCGGCCGGATTGGAGCTCGCCTGGCAACGAGTGCTGGAACGCGCCTGAATCACTCTCGGGCCGCATGAACGAGCCGGCTGAGCTCTCGGCTCGGCGCGGTGGGCCACGTCGATTTCAGACCGGTACACGAGTACGATGCCCGGGCGACGGCGCCAACGGAAGGAGCTTTTAGCCATGGGTCGGGAGACCGGGCGCCGACTTCTATGCTTCGGTGCTCACCCTGATGACTGTGAGATTCAAGCCTCGGGACTCGCTGCGCTCTGGACTCGTGGGGGTGGAGCGGCCCGCTTTGTTTCGATGACGGATGGCAGTTCAGGCCATCACGAGCTCGCAGGGGCAAGCCTCGCACGGTTGCGACGATCCGAGGCACTTGCCGGCGCGGCGGCCGTCGGTGCTGACTCCCTGGTTCTCGACAATCGGGATGGCGAGCTGCTCCCGACTTTGGGGAATCGCCACAGGGTCATTCGGGCGATTCGCGAGTTCCGACCCGACATCGTCGTCTGCCACCGGATCAATGACTACCACCCGGACCATCGCTATACGGGCCTGACGGTGCAGGACGCCTGCTACATGGTGATGGTTCCGAATGTCCTCCCGAACGCCCCTGTCCCGGATCGCGAGCCGGTCGTGATCTTCATGTCCGACAAATTCTCAAAGCCGAACCCGTTTCAGGCTGATCTCGTATTCGACCTCGACTCAATCATCGAAAAGAAGCTCGACTCGATCACAAGTCACGCGTCTCAGATACTTGAGTGGCTGCCGCGGATGCAGCACTACGTCCAAGAACTCCCTGAAGCTGAAGACGAGCGTCGAGAGTACGTGCGTAACCGAGCAGCGTCCGTGTCTGCCGCCGAGGCAGACCGCTTCCGTTCCGAGTTGATCGCCAGGTACGGAGACGAGCGCGGCCACAGCGTTCGCTACGCCGAGGCATTCGAGGTCTCTGAGTACGGTGCCCCACTCACCGAGGAGCTCTCCTGTTTGTTGTTTCCGTTCTGAGGGAGTATCCAAGGCCGCCCAGGTATCGTCGAAGGGCTTGCTTACCTCGGTGGGGCGAAGCTGCGGTCGCTACCGGTGACTGAGAGCGCCCACGCCCGGCCTGTGGGCGATGTCAGACATTGCACAAGCATCAGCTCGTGGAAGGTCCGGCAACCTAGCCGCAATTGTTGCCAGAAACGCCTGCACCGGCGCCTAGTCGCCAGCTAGAGATCACTGGTAGAGCGCTCGAAATCTAAATGTCGTAGTAGAGCATGAACTCCCAGGGGTGCGGGCGGAGACGAACCTGGTCGATTTCGGAGAGGCGCTTGTAGCTGATCCACGTCTCGATGAGGTCGTCGGTGAAGACGCCGCCTTTTTTCATGAAGTCGTTGTCGTCCTCGAGGGCGCGTAGCGCCTCGTCCAATGACGAGGGTACCTGCGGTACGTTGGCAAGCTCCTCGGGTGGCAGGTCGTAGAGGTCCTTGTCCATGGGCTCGGGTGGCTCGATCCGGTTCTGCACGCCATCGAGGCCGGCCATGAGCATCGCAGCGAAGGCCAAGTACGGGTTGCAGGCCGGGTCGGGGCAACGGAACTCGACACGCTTTGCCTTCGGGCTCTTGGAGTAGAGCGGTATCCGGCACGCAGCCGAACGGTTCCGCTGCGAGTAGACGAGGTTCACTGGGGCCTCGTAGCCCGGCACGAGTCGTTTGTAGGAGTTGGTCGTCGGAGCTGCGAACGCGAGCACGGCGGCGGCGTGCTTGAGCAGGCCACCGATGTACCAGCGCCCGATGTCGGACAGGCCCGCGTAACCAGTCTCCGCGTAGAAGAGCGGCTCGCCATCGGTCCACAGCGACTGGTGACAGTGCATTCCCGACCCATTGTCTTGGAAGAGCGGCTTGGGCATGAACGTGGCCGAGTAGCCGGCGTTGCGGGCGACGTTCTTTACGACGTACTTGTAGAGCATCAGCTTGTCGGCCATGCGCAAGAGCGTGTCGTAGCGCATGTCGATCTCCGCCTGGCCGCCAGAGGCCACTTCGTGATGCTGCACCTCGATCTCGATCCCGAGGCTCTCCATGACGAGGATCATCTCCGAGCGCAGGTCCTGGAAGTGGTCCATGGGTGGGACAGGGAAGTACCCCTCCTTGTAACGGGGCTTGAAACCGAGGTTCGGCTTCTCGTCGCGACCGGAGTTCCAGATGCCCTCGATGGAGTCCACCTGGTAGAAGGCCGACCGCTGATCCTGGGAGAAGCGGACGTCGTCGAAGATGAAGAACTCCGCCTCCGGGCCGAAGTAGATCGTGTCGGCAATGCCGGTTGTCTGTAGGTACCTCTCCGCCTTGAGCGCGACATAGCGCGGGTCGCGCGAATAGCTCTCGAGCGTGACCGGATCGTGGACGAAACAGTTGAGGTTCAGCGTCTTGTGCTGACGGAAGGGGTCGATGACCGCCGTCGAGGGATCCGGGAGCAGGAGCATGTCCGACTCCTGGATCTCCTGGAAGCCGCGGATAGACGAGCCGTCAAAGCCGAGCCCCTCCACGAAGACGTCCTCGGTGAGCTCGTGTGTCGGCACGGAGAAGTGCTGCATGAGACCGGGCAGGTCGCAAAAGCGGATGTCGACTATCTCGACGCCTTCGTCCCTCGTCAGTTGAACGACCTCTGCAGCGGTACGATCCTGCACGTTTCCTCCTTGGCCCGCCCGGGGGCGCGACGGTTGAACAAGTTGACCGAAGAGAGCTTGGTGCCTTTCCATTTCGGCATCATTGCTCATGTGTGAACGGCGTGTGAACTATGTCGTGACGCCCGGGGTGACTGCGTCGGTCCCTTGCGCAAACCTGCGACACTGATCGCGCGCAGCAGCTAGCGGATCTCGGCGGAATCGCCCGGCGCGGATAGGAGGCACTCGATGCAATCTCAGCGGGAGTACGTACTGCGGACGGTGGAAGAACGCGCCGTGCGCTTCATCCAGCTCTGGTTCACCGACGTGCTCGGGATCCCGAAGTCGTTCAGCATCACGCCCGCGGAGCTCGAGAACGCCCTCGAAGGCGGCATGACTTTCGACGGCTCCTCCATCGACGGCTTCAGTCGCGTGCAGGAGAGCGACGTTCTTGCGAAGCCCGACCCGAAGACGTTCCAGATCCTGCCGTTCCGCATCGGTCGCGAAGGCGACGCCTCTCCGGTCGCCCGAGTGTTCTGCGACATCACCAATCTCGACGGCTCGCCGTTCGAGGGCTGCCCCCGCCACGTCCTGCGTCGGACACTAGAGCGCGCCCGAGCCCGTGGGTTCTCCTTCTATGCCGCTCCGGAGATCGAGTACTTCTATTTCGCCCCGAGCGAGCCGGGCGAAACACCGAAACCCCTCGACTCCGGCTCATACTTCGAGCTGACGGTGGCGGACCTCACGACCGACCTGCGTAAGCGCACCGTCCTCACGCTCGAGGACATGGGGATCCCTGTCGAGTACGCGCAGCACGAGGATGCGCCGAGTCAGCACGAGATCGACCTGCGCTACACCGACGCGCTCACAATGGCAGACACCGTCATGACGGTCCGGCTCATCGTCAAGGAGATCGCGCACGAGCGCGGCGTCCACGCGAGCTTCATGCCCAAACCCCTTTCGGGTGTGCAGGGCTCGGGCATGCACACCCACTTCTCCTTGTTCGAAGGGGACAGGAACGCCTTTGCGGAGAGGGGCAACGATCACGGCCTGTCGGAGGTCGGTCGCCAGTTCATTGCCGGCGTCCTCCAGCACGCCCGCGAGATCACGGCCGTGACGAACCAATGGGTCAACTCCTACAAGCGCCTCGTCGCCGGCTACGAGGCGCCGGTGAACGTGTCCTGGGCGTACAACAACCGCTCGGCACTGGTCCGGGTGCCCATCGCGAGGCGGGGCAAGGTCGAGTCGACGCGCTTCGAGTACCGTGCCCCGGACCCCGCCTGCAACCCGTACCTGGCCTTCTCGGTCGTACTCGCGGCCGGCCTCGAGGGCATCGAGAAGGGTTACGAGCTCGGCCCGGAGGCGGCCGCCAACCTGTTCACCATGACCCCGGAGGAGCTTGCCTCGGAGGGGATCCGTTCGCTTCCGTCCAGCCTGCAGGAGGCACTCGTGGCAATGGAGGGATCCGAGCTCGTCGCCGAGACGCTCGGTGAGCACGTCTTCGAGTGGTTCCTGCGCAACAAGCGCGCCGAATGGGACGCCTACACCCGGGAGGTCACGCCCTACGAGCTGGCCCGGTACCTTCCGGCGCTGTAGGCGTCGCTCAACTCTTTCGAGCCGTGATGGAGCCCCTCCTCGTCTACCCCGACCCACCTTCTGAGTGGGTGTCCGGCGTCCTCGAACACGCGGGCTACCCTTTCCAGGTCGTCGCCGACCCCTCCCTGGCAGGGCGGGACGAGCCCGAGGACGGCTTCGCAGGCGCCGTGATATCGGCGATCGAGGACCCAGGCGCCGCCTTTGTTGCCTGCCGCGCCCTGCGCAAGGGCGACAGCCCGTTGCAGCCGCTCCTCCTCGTGGTCTCCCATGAGGTGCTGGCCGAGCTCGAGCTTCGAGAGGACCTGTTCGACGACTTCGTTCTCCCGAGCGCGACCGCCGAGGAGGTCGAGGCTCGTCTAACCCACCTGTTCTGGCGGACCGGTCGCGGGAAGAACCTGGACCTGATCGTCTACGGGCCCTTGGCGCTCAACCTCGAGACCTACCAGGCGGCCATCCAGGGGCGCCCCTTGGACCTCACCTACATGGAATACGAGCTGCTCCGCTTCCTCGCCGCGCATCCGGGACGGGTCTTCAGCCGTGAGACGCTCCTTTCGCGGGTGTGGGGCTATGAGTACTTCGGGGGTGCCAGGACCGTCGACGTCCACGTCCGACGCCTACGAGCCAAGCTCGGCGAGGAGCACGCCCATCTCATCGACACCGTTCGCAGCGTCGGCTACCGGTTCGGTAGCATCCGCTGGTTGCCCTCGGACCACGGCACGGGGCGGCCCTAGGCCCCACCCTTGGCGAGAGCATCTCCCGGCTGACCTACTCTTCTTCTAGCCGGAGCCCGCCTTGAGCGTGGTCGTGGTCACGCTTGAGGCGGGCCGCGAGGTCACCGCGATCGCGTACGGGCCGCCAGGAAGAATGACCGAGGCGCCGGGCTTCATCGTCTTGGTGCTGACCGGCACGAGAGTCTGGCTGTCGAAACAGACCACCCAGGCCGTCGAGCCATCCGGGCTCATCGCTACGGTCTGCGGGTTCTTCCCAACGGCGATCGGCGTCCCGGTCGTATCGGTCGCTAGGTCGATCGGCGTGAGGTTTCCCCTCGCCGATGCCGTCGAGATCTCGTCGGCGACCCAGGCGGTCGTTGGCTCGGCAGCGGAGATCGCGATCGACACGGGCCCGCCCTGCACCGTTATAGGGGAGCCGGCCTTGTCGGTGGCGACGTCTATCGGCGAGACACTGCCTGAGTTGACGTTCGCGACGAGCGCCGTCGAGCCGTCGGGCGTGATCGCGACGGCTGCCGGGGCGTTGCCGACCGGGATCGCCGGCAGGGCCTTTCCTGTTGTCAGGTCGACCGGCGTGACCGTGGATCCGATGCTCCCGGCCTGACCGGGCACGAACGCGCCGGAGTCGGCGACATAGGCTCGGGCCCCGTTGGGGGTGATGGCGATTCCCTCCGGTCCGGGCCCGACCGTGATCGGCGTGAGCGTCTTGCCCGTGGCGAGATCGATCGGGGTGACCGTGTCCCCGAGCGTCCCAACCGCGCCGGCTTCGGTGACATAGGCCGTCGCGCCGTCAGGGGTGATGGCGATGCCCGCCGGCCCTGCGTTCGCGCCGAGCGCGATGGGGGGCAGTGCCTTCCCGGTGAGAAGGTCGATCGGCGTGACGGAGTTCGAGGTGTAGTTCGTGACGTAGGCACGCGTGCCGTCAGGGGTGATCGCGATGGCGTCGGGATAGGTGCCCACCGCGAACGCGCTTGCAGCACCGCTCCCGCCGACCGAGACGTTCACAGGGACCACCGAGCGCCCGAGGCCGATGTTCGAGCCTGTCCCGATCATGGTCACATAGGCGTAGACCTGGGGAGGCAGTGGCGGGAGGGTCGTCGTTGTCGTGGTCGTGGGGGGCGTCGAGGACGAGCCGCACGCCGCGGCGCCGATCGCGATTAGTGCCGCCGTCGCAACGCCGAGCACTGGGCGCGGCAAGCGCACGGCTAACCCGCTGAGCTGGCGGGTGACCGGGACATGTGTGCCCATGCCTCGATCTCGACAAGCGCGCCGAGGGGCAGGCCCGCTACGGCAAAGGCGCTTCGCGCCGGCCGATTGTCGCCGAATGCGGCGACGTAGGCAGTGTTCATAGCGCCGAAGTCTGCCATATCGGTGAGGAAAACTGTCGTCTTCACGACGTCTGCGAGTCCGCTTCCTTGGCTCTCGAGCAGCGCGACGAGGTTCCTGATCGCTTGGAAGATCTGTGCCTCGAGGCTGTCAACGAGCGCGCCATCAAGAAGTCCGAGCTGGCCGGAGCAGACAAGCCATTCCCCGGCGCGTACTACAGGTGAGTAAGGGCCGACCGGTGTTGCCATTCGGCCGGTCTAGCTCAGCTGAACGAGGAGCCGCAACCGCAGGTTCGCGTGGCGTTCGGGTTGGTGATGTGGAACCCGCCCTCCTGCAGGCCGTCGCGGTACTCGAGGGTTGCCCCCTTGATCAGCTCCGCGCTCTCGGGGTCAACGACGACCCGCACCTTTCCGAAGGTGCGCACGATGTCGTCCTCGGCGAGTTCGGAGTCGAAGAACATCTCGTAGCTGTAGCCGGAGCACCCTCCGGGCCGTACCGCGACTCGCAGCGCCAGGCCCTCGTCGCCCTCCTGCTCGAGCAGGGTGGTCACTTTGGCCACAGCGGCGTCGGTAAGGGTCACAGGGCTGGGGCGCTGACCGAGCTTCACCGTCGAGGTCGAAAGACTCACCGCAATCTCCTTTTTGCTCGCGATCCTGGGCACAACACTCGAGAAGGCCCCCGTTGCTGCCCCGTTAGTCTCGATAATACCGTGAACAGCCCGAACCAACCGCCGCTCCCACCCGTACGGGCTGTCGCTGCCGTCGAATCGGCCGGCGCGCCAGCACTGTCCATATCGGCCGTTCGGGACGCCCTCGCCGGTGTAATCGACCCTGAGCTGGGCGCGGACATCGTCGAGCTCGGCATGGTGCGTGACGTCACGCTCGACGGCCGTACCGTGAATGTAGAGGTCGCCCTCACCGCGGCTGCATGTCCGCTCCGAGATCAGCTGCGGGCCGATGTCGAGCGCCACGTCAAAGCGCTCGAAGGCGTCGAACGGGTCGAGGTTCGCACAGGGGTGATGAACGCCGGTGAGAGATCGGAGCTGATGGCGCGGGCACGCCTCAAAGCCCAGGACCGCGCCCTTTCAACCGACATCCCCGCGCGGGCCAAGGTGCTCGCGATCGGGTCGGGCAAAGGGGGTGTCGGCAAGTCGTCGATCAGCGTGAACCTCGCGGTCGCGCTCGCGCGCCGTGGCCTGGTCGTCGGCCTGCTCGACGCCGATATCTGGGGTCACTCGGTCCCACGCCTGCTCGGAATGGAGGGCGCCGTCCAGGCGGAGTCAGGCAAAATGGTGCCCCTAGAGCGCCCGGTCGCCTCCGGCCTCTTGAAGGTGATCTCCATGGGCTTCCTCTCGGGTGAGGACGAGGCGATCATGTGGCGGGGCCTCATGCTGAACCGGGCCGTGCAACACTTCTTGGAGGACGTCCGGTGGGGGGCGCTCGACTTCCTCGTGATCGACCTCCCGCCTGGGACAGGGGACGTCCAGATGGGCCTCGCGAGGATGGTCCCGCGCACGGAGGTCCTCGTCGTCACGACACCCAACAAGGCGGCGCAGGCGGTCGCGGGCCGTGCGGCCGACATGGCGCGAAAAGGGCATATCCGCGTCGGCGGTGTCATCGAGAACATGTCGGCTTTCACCTGCGCGCACGGTGAGAGCTACGAGATCTTCGGCTCGGGCGGTGGCCAGCGCCTCGCGGATCAGATCGGGGTTCCGCTCGTCGGCACGGTTCCGCTCGACGCCGGACTGGCCGCCGGTGGCGATGCCGGCGTTCCCATCGCGCTCGACGGCGAGGGCCCGTTAGCCGGGGTGTTCGCGACGATGGCCGAGCGCGTGGTCACCGAGATCACGCCAATGGTCGAGATGGGGTCCTGCAGCGCCCGCCTCCTGGAACGGGTCGAGGAGGCCCTGGGGCCTGTCGGGACCTGATCGGGAGCAACCCCGGGCCCCGAGGAGTGCGCCCTGGTTGGCTCAGGCGGAGGCCGCAGCCCGTGGGCTGCTGATCTGGCGGTCGATGATCTGCTTGCGCTCGGCCTCGTTAAGACCGCCCCAGATGCCGTTCATCTCACGGATCCGGATCGCATAGTCGAGGCAGTCCTGCAGGACGGGGCAGGGCCGGCAGATCTCCTTGGCCGCTCGCTCGCGCGCCATGCGCTCGTCCTTGCGCTCGGGACGCGAGGGAGGGAAGAACACGACCGCGTGCGGACCCCGGCACGCTGCTTTGATCTGCCAAACTACGTCACCGCGATTCGCGATCACGGCCTCTCCTCGTCTTGCCTCGCCGTACGCTCAGCGCCTTCGCGAACACCCAGGCTTTCCGCGCACCTCCTGACGACGTCCCCCATGGCTGTCGCCGACTGTGCACCTTGTAGGCGCCGCTAGGCCGGACCTGCAGAAATGTGGTCTGGCCTGGCTCATCGAGACCCTATCTCCGCCCCGGGCGACCTTACAAGGGGTTCTTGTGCCAACCGGCCAGAAAAATGCCTGACCAGCGGGCGATAGTCTCGCCGGGCGTGAACCGCGAGGCCTTTTGCCGGCAGAGCAACGTCGTCGTCGTCGCCGGAAAGGGCGGCGTCGGGAAGACGACCGTCACCGCGACCCTTGCCAGGATGGCTGCCGAGGTCGGTCTAGAGGTCCTCGTGATAGAGCTCGACGACGCCGGCGGGCTGCACAACCTGTTCGGGCGAGACACCGCGTTCGATTACGAGGAGGAGGTCCTTTACGAGCGGCCGGGCGGCGGTCGCGTGCGCGGGCGCGTGATCACACCGGACGACGCCCTCATCGAGTACCTCGAGGATCACGGCTTGCGGCGCGTCGCCAAGCGCCTCGTCGCGGCGGGCGTGCTGGAGGTGGTGGCGACGGCCATCCCGGGGATCCGCGAGATCCTCGTCCTCGGCAAGGTCAAGCAGCTCGAGCGTTCCGGCAACTCGGATCTGATCGTCCTCGACGCGCCGGCGGCAGGGCACGCGGTCACGTTCCTCACGAGCGCCCTCGGGCTCATGGACGCCGCCAGGAGCGGCCCCCTCAGGGCCCAGGCTCAAGATGTCGTCGAGATGTTGCGCGACCCGGCGAGATGCCAGGTCATGCTCGTCAGCCTGCCCGAGGAGACCCCGGTGAACGAGCTGATCGAGACCGCGTACCGCTTCGAGGACCTGGTCGGTGTCGCGCTCGCCCCGGTGGTCGTCAACTCGTGTTTCCCGGTGCTGACCCGTCTGCAAGCCGATCCGGTGACCGCCGCGAGGGCGGCCGACGCCGATCCGCCCGGACCCGCCGAGGCGGCACGGCTGCGCGCCGCGGCCCAGTTCAGAATGGGGCGTCAGGACCTGCAGGTGGCCCAGACCAAGCGCCTCGCAGCCGGCTTGCCGCTCCCCCAGCTCGTGCTGCCCTACCAGTTCACAGCCGAGCTCGGTCCGATCCAGCTGAGCGCTCTTTCGCAAGCACTCGCAAGGGCGGTCGACGCGCTAGGGACCGACGATGACACCTGAAACAGGCCCGGGCTCGGCCGAGGGGGCGACCGCCCGTACCGAGAGGACACCGCGCGGCCTTTCCGACCTCGTGTCGGATCGGTCCGTCATCGTGTGCTGCGGGTCGGGAGGGACGGGGAAGACCACCATCTCGGCCGCGATCGGCCTCGCCGGTGCCGAGCAGGGCCGACGGGCATGTGTCGTGACCATCGACCCGGCGCGCCGGCTCGCGGATGCCCTCGGCCTTGACGAGCTCGACAACACCCCCCGCAAGATCGCGGGGGATTGGACCGGCGAGCTCTCGGCGGTGATGCTGGACGCGAAGAGCACCTTCGACGACCTAATCGCCCGCTACTCGGAGACGGCAGAGCAGGCGGAGCGCATCTTGCAGAACCGGCTTTACCGCAACCTGACCTCTGCCCTGTCGGGCACCCAGGAGTACATGGCGATGGAGAAGCTCTTCGAGCTGCACTCCGAAGGCGGCTTTGACCTTGTCGTCGTGGACACGCCGCCCACTCGCCACGCGCTCGACTTCGTGGACGCGCCGCGCAGGCTCTACAGCTTTTTGGAGAACCGTGTCTTCCGGCTTGTCCTCATGCCGACGCGGGCCTATCTGAAGGCGATGACCTTTGCCGCCAACGCGCTGTTGCGCACGATCGCCAAGGTCGCCGGCTCGGAGATCGTCGAGGACGCCATGGCGTTCTTCCGCGCCTTCGAGGGCATGGAAGAGGGCTTCCGCGAGCGGGCGCGCCGCGTCGAGGAGCTGCTCGCCGACCCGGGCACGGCCTTCGTGCTCGTGACGGCACCGCGAGAGGACTCGATCGACGAGGCGCGCTTTTTCGCGGGACGCCTGGCGGAAAGCTCGATCCCGGTGAGCGCGCTCGTGGTCAACCGCCTCTTCCCGAGCTTCGGTCCGGGCGGGCCACTACCGACCTACGCCGACGGGCCGGCTTCGAAGGACACTCCGGCGAGCGGCCCTGTGGACCCGCTCGCCTACAACGAGCTCCAGAGCAACCTCGCGGACTTCCTCGCGGTCTCTGTGCGCGAGGGGCGGTACGTCACCGAGCTGGCGGAGGAGGCCGACCAGGCGCCTGTGGTGAGGGTCCCGTTCCTCAAAGAGGACGTCCACGACCTCGAAGGTCTAAAGAGCGTCGCCCTTCACCTGCTCAGGGGCAGCTAGTAGTCTCCGCTCATGGACCTGATCCTGATCGTGAGCGACTCCGACTCGGTCCTCGAGGAGCTCCGATCTGCCCTCGAGGACGGTGAGACCGAGATCCGCGAACTGCGCGCCGGCGAAGAGGTTCGCGATGAAGTCGAGCAGGACCCTCCCGACCTCGTCATCACGGACCTGCAGGTTGGCAACATGGGGGGCATGGCGATCTGTCTCGACCTCCACCTCGAGGAGTCGGGGGGCCGGATCCCCCATGTCCCGGTCCTGATACTGCTCGACCGCCGGGCCGACGTCTTTCTCGCCCGCCGGTCCGCCGCCGAGGGCTGGCTGGTCAAGCCGCTGGACCCGATCCGGATCCGGCGCGCCGTCCGGGCGGTCCTCGAGGGTGGGACGTTCTATGACGAGTCCTACAAACCGCTTCCGCTCGGCGCCGACCTCTAGCAAGCCCGGGCCGGGCGCCCGAAGCAGATGAACCTCCGTCGCCAGGCTCGCAGGCTCGTCCACCAGCCGTCGGCGCAGGTTTCCGCACAGGAGCTCCAGATCCGCAAGGGCCTCGAGTCCCTGCGCACCGCCACGGCTCGGGAGGTGATGACACCGAGGGTCGACGTGGTCGCCCTTGCCGTGCCAGTCACCCTCGACGACGTCACAAGGGCTGTCCGGCGATCGGGCCACAGCCACTTTCCCGTCTACCAGGACGACCTTGATCACCTCCTCGGCGTCCTGTTCGTAAAGGACCTGTTCCACCCGGGTCCACTCGGCATCGAGGCCATCAAGGCCGTCGGCAGCAGCGGGGAGCGCGGCTCGCCCGTCCTCGATGTCGCGAGGCGCGTCCGCGAGCCTTACATCGCCCCGGAGTCGCGGCCCGCCCTTGAAATGCTCGCGGAGATGCGCCGGGCGCGCCGGGCCTTTGCCGTCGTGGTCGACGAGTATGGGGGCGTCGCGGGTGTGCTCACGATCAACGACCTCGTGAGCGAGCTTGTCGGGGACCTGCGTGACGAGTTCGACCGGACCTCGCTGCCGGCGATCGAGCGTGTGGACCGGTCCCGCTTTCTTGTCGACGGTTCGTGTGGCGTCGACGAGGTGCGATCCGAGCTCGGGATCCAGATTCCAGAGGGTGACTACGTCACCCTCGGCGGCTTCCTGCTCGACGGCTTCGGGCGGATCCCCGAGGAGGGCGACGAGTTGGAGTTTGGCGGCTGGACGTTGCGGGTCACGCGGATGGACCGGAGGAGGGTGGCCAAGGTCGTCATGCAGGCGCCAGCGGCTACGATGACCGAACAGGACGGCGCCGAGCAATAACCGGTCCCGTCTACGGGAAGTAGCGCAGCTTGGTAGCGCGCAGCGTTCGGGACGCTGAGGCCGCGGGTTCAAATCCCGCCTTCCCGACCAAGCTTCCTCTCTCCTCTTTGTCACGAAGCCGCTGTGCTTCGCTCGTGTTGAGGCTCTTTCAAAGCCGTCGCGGCACAGAAGATCGAGCTCTAGCCGACTGACACGACAGCAATCGAGCCCCCTGACGGAGTCGCCTTGGCAGGAGAAGTGAGCTCGGTGGGTCGGTCGCGAGAACAATTCACCTCAGCTGCACGTCGGCGCCCTCGCGCGCGGATCTCGACAACGGCGCCAAAAGAGATGGCGCGCGAGCGTGGTTCCCGAGCGGGCGCGATCAACACCCGCTCAGCAGTTGGAGCCGAGCAGGATCAGAACAAGCGGAACCAGGGATGCCCGAATCGCCACACGATGACAACGACCTTGCCGATGATGTACGAGGCGGGGACGGTGCCCCAGGCCCGGCTGTCCTCGGAGTCTCCGCGGCAGTCACCCATCACGAAGTAGTGGTTGGCCGGGATCTTCGTCGTCGGGATGTCGAAGGCGCTCTGCGTGCAGTCGATTGCGCCCTGCGCCGTCATGTGCGTCGTCATCACTGGCAGCCACGGTTCTTTGATCGCCTTGCCGTTGATCAGCACCGTGTCGCCGCGCGAGGTGATCGTCTCCCCGGGCATGCCGACTACACGCTTTACGAGGTCGGCATCGGTGGTGTAGGTGTCCGCAGGCGTGCGCCGGAAGACGAGGATGTCGCCTCGGTGGATCGAGTAGCCGACCTTCAAGACAATGATGCGGTCCCCGATCTGCAGTGTCGGCATCATCGAGCCGGTAGGGACGTAGAACGTCTGCACGACGAAGGCCCTCAGCCCCGCGGCGACGATGACGGCGACGAGGACCACCACCGCCCACTCGACAAGGCGCCGCGAATGGCTCGCACCCACGCTCGAGACGCGTGCTTCCGGCTCGAGTGCGGAGTCGTCGCTCGCTGCACCCGGCGCTGGGCGAGCGGCATGCGGTGCTGGCGCCGGCTCCCGCGACGGTGCCTCGGAGGGTGCGCTCGAGTAGGCGCTGCGCGAGTCGGTCACGGCCGTTCGGTACTCAGGGCCTTTGACCGTGTTCGCTCGAGTTACCGAAATACGTCTCGCCAGGCCTCGCGCGACGTCCAACGAGTACCTTTGCCGTGCCGGTGAAGTGGAGCGGCACGGCGATCGCGTCGACGCATCCTGAGGTTCCGCCCGCACATCGCCCCGGTATCTCCCGCAGGAGCAGATGTACAGCGGCACTCGCCTTGATGGCAAGGATCGAACCAACTCGACCGGGAGATGACGGCACCTGTTCGACCTCGATGTCGAAGTGATGAGATCTGAACACCGACCTCAACTGCTCGGCAGCCTGGTAGCGGTTGGAGACCGAGGCGATGACCTCGTTGGTGGAGGAGGCGTTCGCCGGGGTCGAAGAATCCAGGAGCACAAGCGGGATCCCGATGAGGGTCGCACCCAGCGCGAACGCGGCGAGCGTGGTGGCAAGCCGCCGACCTGGCCTTGTCACCAATCGTTCGCGGGCGGCTGCGGCCAGGTAGCTCCGGGCGATGAAGCCGGCCGAGACGCCGTCGCGAATCAGCATTTCAGCAAGCTCGGTCGCCTCATCGCCGTGCCGGTCCCGCCAGACCGATGGATAGCACCGGACGGCCATCTCAATGAGCCGGGTGCGGCACTCACCCGGCATCAGAGCCCACCCAGCCCGAGGCGCAGACGGCCCACCGCGCTCACCCGCTCGAGAGAGTCCAGGTGATCACGCAGCGCGACCGCTCCGGCCGAGGTGATCCGGTACGGGCGCCGACGGTCCTCGGCGGGAAGCGCCTCGATCAGCCCGAGACCCTCAAGCCGGTCGAGCGCCCCGTAGAGGGTTCCCGGTCCTAGTTGCAGTCCTGCGAACTCCTTGATGTCTAGGAGCAAGCCGTAGCCGTGCTTGGGGCCGTCGGCAAGGCTCGTAAGGAGCAGGACGGACGCGTCGCCGGCCCGCCGCAGGACATCTCGGTCACTATCGCCATCGTGAGCGCGCCCGTCGACCATTCTGTCCCCTCTCTAGTACGACGACCAATATATCAGTCAACGTAATATGATGTGCGCGGGCGAAGACAGCGCGAGGAACATGAGCGCGCCAAGAAACCCGGTCACACCAGACTTCGGCGTCGGCTTTCTCTCGCTGGCTAATTCCTACACCCGTCCTGTCATCACCTCTAACGCGTCGTTGTGATGCCACATCTGCATACGCGGGCGGACTCTTATCCGTCGCCGAACCCACCCACGCCTGCCTAAGGTAGAGAGGCCATGGCAGATACTCACGACGACGGTCCGGTCGGGCCGGTCGACGCGACCAGGGTGCCCCGTTTTGCCGGAATCGCCACCTTTGCCCGCCTCCCGAGACGCGAAGACGTAGATCGCTGTGACATCGCCGTCCTCGGCATGCCCTTCGACTCCGGGACTAGTTACCGCCCCGGAGCCCGGTTCGGGCCGGAGGCGATCCGTGTCGCCTCGCGCCTTTTGCGGACCTACAACCCGGCCCTCGACGTCTCGCCGTTCGACAAGTGCCAGGTGGCCGATGCCGGCGATCTCGCGATCAGCCCCTTCGACATCGAGGCCGCCGTGGCGGGGATCGAGTCCGGCCTGGACGAGGTGCTGGAGACGAGCGGCCGCGTCGTCGCCCTAGGCGGGGACCATACGATCGCCCTTCCGATACTTCGCGTGCTCCACCGGTGCTTCGGCCCGGTCGCTGTCGTTCACTTCGATGCGCACCTCGACACCTGGGACACCTACTTCGGCGCGCCCTTCACCCACGGGACGCCGTTCCGAAGAGCCTCCGAGGAAGGGCTCTTGTCGAAGGGCAACTGCATCCACCTCGGCATCCGCGGCCCTCTCTACGAGCGCGTCGACCTCTCGAACGACTCCGAGCTCGGCTTTGTGGTGCGACCCGCCCGTTCCATGGGTGAGGCGCATCACGAGGAGATACTCGAGGAGGTGCACGCCCGGGTCGGCGACAGGCCCGTCTATGTCTCTGTCGACATCGACGTACTCGATCCCGGCTTCGCCCCCGGCACGGGGACGCCCGAACCAGGCGGACTTTCCAGCCGCGAGCTTCTCGGCCTTTTGCGGGGCCTCGTCGACCTGCCGATCATCGGGTCGGACGTCGTCGAGGTGGCTCCCGCTTACGACCACGCCCAGGTAACAGCGCTCGCGGCAGCGCACGTCGCCTACGAGCTCGTCTCGCTCATGGCTTTACGCGTCGGTCGCGAAGCCACAGGGTCCTGACCACGTCGCGCTGACCCTCGAAGCCACAACCTAAGGGCAGTTCCGGCGCACCGCGCCGCGCAACTCGGGCGCAGGTCATGGCGTTCGGCGGCCAACCCTGAGCCCGACGGGGGCGAAGCTCGATTCTGTAGAGACAGCCGTCGCCGGGTACACAATCGCCGAGTCTGCGCGCAACCTCGCAGTCGCCCGAGCTCTTCGCAGGCCTTCAACAACAAACCAAGTGCGTGACCGCCCGACGAAGGTGGCTTCACCTCTGCCGGGCGCAGCCGCCGGTCGTTGAAGGCACCGAGCCCCTCGCAGCTTGGGATCAGGGCAGAAGTCCGGACGCAAGTACCGCCTCCGCCCTGGCGCGCCGAGGCCCGGCGCCTGGGAACACCACGCCGGGCCTCGTTGCTGGCTTGCCACTATCGACCAGAGGCGGCCAGATCTTCCACGAACCGACGAGCTTGGGTCATGTCCGAGATGGGGTTGGCGGCGGCGTCCAGCTCCAGGATGGTCCACCCGTCGAAGTCCGCCTTGTTCAAACCGTCGATCCATCCCGCCCAATCGACGTCGCCTTTTCCTACGGCCTTGAAGTACTCGGCCTCGAGCTCGAAGCGCTTCTCGTTCACGTCGTCATCGTTGGGCCACCGCCCGACCGCATCTTTCCAGTGCGCGATCGTGATGCGCTCATAGTGGGCCGCGAGCACCTCGACCGGTGAGACGCCGCCCAGGAAGATGTGGGCCGTGTCCGGGCAGAAGTCGACATAGGCCGGGTCGGTGAGCGCCAGGAACAGGTCGATGTCACGCCGCACGCAGAACACTGAGCCGACCTCGGGGTGAAGCGCCAGGCGAACGCCATGCCTCTGGGTCTCGGCCCCGATCCGGTTGATGAGATCGGCGACCTCCTTCACGTAGTCGAAGTCCACGAAGCTCGGCTCGTCGGGACTGCCCTTTTTGCGCATCGGCATTCCTGCCACGAGCACGCCGTTGCTCTCGCCTAGGAACTCGGAGAAGCGCGATGCCTCGTCGAGGATCCCGCGCTGGGTGGCAGCATCGAGCGGGTCCTCGTGCTCCTCGAGCCCGCTGAAGAACCCGCTGATCAGCGTGATACCCGAAGTCTTCAGGAACTCCGAGAATGCCGATGGCGATCCGTAGGTCCGCACTGCGGTCTCCCAGTCGCCAGGAGGGAACGTCACCTCGACACCGGCTATCCCCGCGGCGGTGACCGATTCCGCGATGCGGTCCCAGAAACGGCGGGGATCCTCCAAGGCGAGTTTCTCGAACGACTGACGATCCTCTACCCCCCAGAAAGACGGGTGGTAGAAGGTGATCAGATCGACACCAAAGCGGAACTCCATGAGACTTCCTCCTTCTGCTTGCTCAGTGGCTGTCCGGGGCGACGGCCATGCCGTTGAAGTCACCAGCGATCACCGGCGCGGGCCTCTCCGGGGCGCTCTTCAGGTGGATGACCGCCTCGCTCGTGCTCGCTGTTTCCACCGACTCGAGGATCTCGAGGACGTGGAAACCGAGCTCGGCGCTCGTGCGTTGTGGCCTTCCGTGCAGCGAGTCGACGAGATCCGCGACGCCCAAGCCTCGGATCCGTCCTCCTTCGGCCCACCAGCCGGCCAGTTGCAGCACCGGCGCCACGACCTCCCAGGTGTCGCTCCTGTTGGGCTTGAACTTGACGTCGCCGTCGAAGCGGTCCGGGTCCGGGAAGCGCAGGATGCCACGCGTCCCGTAGACTTCTATGTGGGGCAGGTGGTCGGACCACAAGTCGAAGCTCGCCGTGAGGGTCCCCACGGTTCCCGACTCGAATCGCAGCACCGCGACCGCGTGCGTTGGGACGTCGACGGATATGGAGTCCACGAGCCGCCCGGGCGTTGTGACAACGCGCGGGTTCTCCCCGATGCGGGCTGCGCCCGTCACCGTGCGCACCGGGCCCAGGCAGTTGACGAGGTTCGACACGTAATAGGGCCCCATGTCGAGCAGCGGTCCTCCGCCTTTTTTGAACAGGAAGGTCGGGTCAGGGTGCCACTCTTCGGCACGACTGTGCGGGATCGCGGCCGAGAAGCCGACCGGCTCGCCGATGAGCCCCGAGTCGATCGCCGCTCTCGCGGTCTGTCCCGGTCCTGCCAGGAACGTGTCGGTGGCACAGCCGAGGCGGCCCTTGTCATCTGCAAGGGCCGTCATGACCCGGCCGGCTTCGTCGAGCGAAGCCGCGAACGGCTTTTCCACATATACGTGCTTGCCCTGCGCCACAGCGGCGAGGCTCACCATCCCGTGCGCGAGCGGCGGCGTGATGTTGACGACGACCTCGACGGCCCCGTCGTACAGCAGCGCCTCCACCGACTCGTACGCGCGCAGGTTATGGAACTTCCCCGCAGCCTCCGCCCGGGCCTGGTCGATGTCGGCGCAGCCGAGGACCCGGACCGAGCGGAGTTTGCGAAGTCCTGTTATGTACGACTCGAAGATGTTCCCGCAGCCGACTATCCCGACACCGACTGGCGCGTTCCCGGCTGGATCAGCCACAACGCCTCCCCAGGTCGCCGCCGTCTTGAGCCGGCCGGATGGATGCGGGAGGCAACTCGAGCCGGCCAGTCATTTCGTCGGGCTCAGGTGCAGCACGACGACCTCGTCCCAGGGAGACTCGAGGTCGTTCATCTCGTACGGGTTGCTCGCGCTCGGCCACCCGGTGGCATGGGTCGTGGTGTAGCCCGCCCACGCCCCACCGTTGAAGAGCGGGATCGCCGGGATGTCGTTGACCATGAGGCCCTCGAGCGTCGTATACGCCTTCAGCAGCGCCGCGTGGTTGTCCGTCGCCGCGGCCGCGGCGAGGGCCTTGTCGGCAACGGCGTTGTTGTAGCGCTCGACGTCACTCGTCGCCGGCTTGCCGATCGGCGCCGAGAGCGCGCTGTTGAGCATGTAGTTGTACATCGAGTACGGGTCGTCGGTGGTGAACTGGCCACAGAAGGTGAGCTGGTAGTTGCCCACCGTGTAGTCGTTGGTCCAGGCGTCGACGGACACACCGCTCACCGTCGCGGCAATTCCGGCTTGGGCCATCTCGCTGACCATGAGCTCGAGGTCGGTCATCCAGTCCGTGTAGGGAGTGGGACCGAGGAGCGTCACCGTGAAGGGTTTCCCGTTCGGCTCCTTCAGCATGCCGTTGCTGCCGAGTTTGAACCCGTTCTTCTCCAGGAGCTTCTTGGCGGCATTAGGTGCGAAGCTCAAACTCGAGCCGGAGTACTGAGGTGCGAGCCAGCTGCTCCAACGGGGGATGGTTAGCCCGGTTGGGCTCGTGTCGGCGAAGTAGAAGCCGTGCTCCCCCTCGCTCGCGATCGTGTTCCGGTCGATCGCCTCGCTGAGCGCCTTGCGCACCGCCGTCTGGTTGAAGGGGTACACAGTCAGGTTCGGGCACATGTAGAAGTTGCCGATCGGGTAGACCGACTCGTGGTTCGTCGTCGGGTTCTTGTCGAGGAAGCCTGTCTTGTAGTTGGGCATGAAGTCGGTGTTCCAGTCGATCATCCCTGAACCGATGGCAAGACCGGCGCTTGTATTGGAGGAGTACGACAAGAAGTGCAGCGTGTCTATCTTCGGAAGGCCTTTTTGCCAGTAGTTCGGGTTGCGGACGAGAGTGAACTCCTCTGCCGTGAAGGAGCTGACCGTGTACGGTCCGGTCCCGACCGGGTTGTCATCGACGTAGGTGACCGGGTTCGAGATGCTCTTCCAGACGTGCTCGGGGACGATCAGCACCTGGCTGATGTCGAACAGCTGGGTGTACGCGGGCGAGGCGAACTTTAAGATCGCCTCGGTCGAGGACGGCGCACTCGCGCCCGTGAAACTCACACCGTTCACATCCAGTGCCGGGAACTTCTTCATCAAGTTGAACGTGAAGGCAACGTCCGCGGCGCTGAAGGGCTTGCCGTCGGTCCATTTGACCCCGGTCCGCGTGTGCAACACGAGCTCTGTGCCGTTGTCCGCCCATGACCACGAAGTCGCGAGCCACGGGTAGATCTGCCCGACCTTCAGCAGGTTGTACTGCATGAGCGGCTCGTAGATCATCGCCGTCGCGCCCTGGATGTAGGCGGAGTTGGAGAACGAGAACGGGGACCATCCGTTCGCGAACGGCCCTGCCGGGTCGGCGAGGATGGTGATCTCGTTGGACACGGTCGATCTGGCGGTCGTGGTCGAGCTGGCGGGTGGAGATGCAGACAACAAAGCTGTCATCACGAGCGCGAGCGCCGCGAGAGACAAACCGACTCTGACCCCGAACCTCTTAGTCCTCAATACCGATGTAATCATTGCTAGCTCCCTTTCTGCTCTTATCTACTCTTCATGACTGATGTCTCGATGTGACACTTCTGGGCGTTCGGAAACAGATACGCGTTGGGTCGAGACGGCGTCGCCGAAGAGCCAGCACGCCGCCCAGTGCTCTTCGTCGATGTTGAAGCGGGGCGGGCGTTCTTCGGCGCAGATCGCCATCGCCTTCGGGCAGCGGGGGTGGAAGCGACACCCGCTCGGTGGCTCGATGAGGCTCGGGGCCTCTCCCGGGGCGCGCATCTTCTCGCGGCCCCCACGCACCGAGGCGTCCGGGTCAGGCGCGGCCGAGACCAGCAGCTGGGCGTAGGGATGGGCCGGGAACTGGGTGATCTCTTCGGCCGGCCCGGCTTCTAGGACCTGGCCGGCGTACATCACGAGCAGCCGCTCGGCGAAGTATCGGGCTGAGGCAATGTCGTGGGTGATGTAGAGCAGGGCAAGGTCGTTCTTCGTGACGAGCTCCGAGAGCAGGTTCAAGATGCTGAGGCGGACCGAAACGTCCAGCATGGAGACGGGCTCGTCGGCGATGAGCACGCTCGGCTGCACGGCCAGAGTCCGGGCGATGGCGACACGCTGGCGCTGGCCGCCTGACAGCTCGTGCGGGAGTTTGTCGATGACCTGAGTCGCTGGCGTGAGGTGTACCTGCTCCAACAGCGCCAGCTGGCGGGCGCGCAGCTCTTGTTTCGAGTGGACCAGCTTGTGAACGCGAAGCGGCCGTTCGAGGTGGTAAGCGACGGTGTGCACGGGGTTCAAGGACGCGTACGGGTCTTGGAAGATCAGCTGCACTTGGCTCCGGTACCTGCGCAGGACGGACCGCCGCCTCAAGTTGAGCGTCTTGCCCTTGAAGAGCACGCGCCCCGCGGTGGGCGGCTCGAGGTGAGCGAGAACGCGGCCGACCGTCGACTTGCCCGATCCGCTCTCGCCGACAAGCGCCAGCGCGGCGCCCGGGTACAGCTCGAAAGAGACGTCGTCGACGGCGTGCACGACGCGCCGGCGCGCCGCGAGCGATCGAACAGTGTTGTCGCGCACGGGGTAGTGCTTGGTGAGCGACTCGACCTGGAGCACCGCCCCGGCCGAGCGATCCGGGCGGACAGCGTCAGTCACTGGCTGCCTCCGGGAGTGGCAACGCCGTTCCATGCGCGTCGGGGCGGTTCGCATGCAGCCAGCACGCCACGAGGTGGCTCGGATCACCCGTGCCGCTCAGGTCGACGAAAGGCGGGTAGATCTCCCGGCAGACGTCCATCGTGTGCTCGCAACGCGGCGCAAAGGGACATCCCGGTGGCAGCGATCGCAGGTCCGGGGGGAAGCCCGGGATGCCGGTGAGCTCGCGGCGGGGGCCGGTGAGAGGCGGGAAGGACTGCAACAGGCCGCGGCTGTAGGGATGCGCCGCCTCGGCATAGAGCCGACGCGCCGGGCCTACTTCGACCATGCGACCGGCGTACATGATGGCGATGGAGTCCGCGATGTCCAACAAGAGCGAGAGGTCATGTGTGATGAAGACCGTCGCGAAACCGAACTGGCGGCGCAAGTCCTCGATCTTCTCGAGGATCTGGCGTTGGGTCACCACATCGAGCGCCGTCGTCGGCTCGTCCAGGATGATGAGATCGGGCCCGAGCGCGAGGGCCATGGCGATCATCACTCGCTGGCGCATGCCGCCCGACAGCTGGTGCGGGAAGCTGCGGAGCCGATCGGTGCTCACCCCGACGAGATCGAGCAACTCTGCAGCTCTTTCGGTCTGCGCCTTGCGCGTCATCCGCGGCCGGTGAGCTGCCAACGAGTCGGTCAGCTGGGTACGGATGTCGATGACAGGATTGAGGGCGTTCATGGCGCTTTGGAAGACGACCGCGATCTCCTCCCAGCGGAATCGGCGCAGTTGCGACTTCGACAAGGTGAGTACGTCGACCACCGGGCTGTCACCGCCCCCGGCGGTGGGCCCTCGCCCGTGGTAGAGGACCTGGCCCTTGGTGACGACGGCCGGTTGGCGCAACAGCCGCGTCACGGCATGGGCTAGGGTGGACTTGCCCGATCCGCTCTCGCCTGCGATCCCGAGCGCCTCGCCTCTGTGGACAACTAGATCGACGTCGTCCACCGCGTGGACCGCACCCGGCCCGGCTCCGTAGTCGACCGAAAGGCCGCGGATCTCTAGTAACGGCTTGGTCATGGCGCGCTCCTTTTGCGCTGCCGCTTGATCGGCGACCTCGACCAGGGCCGGGTCGCGTACGGAATCCAGTGACGTCATCGCCGTTACATCCGGACTCTCGCCTCGAGGCCAGCAGGCCCTCGCGCGAGCGCGGCCGCCGTTTTCTGCCGGCGAGGGACCCGCTTTAAGCGCACGGAGCTCAAGCGGGGATTGGCGATCTCGTCCACGCCGAAGTTCATCAGCGCCAGCCCCGTGCCCAAGAGTGCCAGGCAGAGGCCTGGTGGCACGAACCACCACCACGCCCCCGAGGAGAGCGCCGCGGCATTCTGGGCCCAGTAGAGCATCGTCCCCCAGCTCCAGGTGGTGACCGACCCCACGCCCAAGAAGGCGAGGCCCGCCTGGATCAAGATCGCGTAGAGCACGGTGATCAGGAACTGAGCCGCTATCAGCGGGATCTCATTCGGCACGATCTCGAACCAGATGATGCGGGTCGTCGACTCGCCCGCCACCCGGGCAGACTGGACGTAGTCGCGTCGTCGGATCGACAGCGTCTGGGCACGCAGGACCCTCGCCGTCCACGGCCACGCCGTCACGGCGATCACGACCGACACGGCCACCTCTCCCGCCCCGTGCAGGTAGCCGGCGAGCACGATTACGAGCGGGAGTGCGGGAATTACGAGGAAGACATTGGTGATGGTGGAAAGGATCTCATCCCAGATGCCGCCCAAAAAGGCGCTCAAGAGCCCGATGGCGACGGCGATAAGCGTCGCGATCGCGGCGGCCACGAAACCGACTATGAGCGAAGCGGTGGCCCCGTCGACGAGCTGCGCGAAGACGTCCTGGCCGGTATCGGTCGTGCCGAGGAGGTGGTGCCAGGATGGCGAGGCGTAGGCGTCGGGGCCGGTCGTCGACGGGTTGCTCACGAAATGTGGCCCGATCAGGCCGAAGAGCACGAAGAAAACGAGGATGCCGAGGCCAACGAGCACCTTCGGCGAGCGGCTAGCGTTGCGCAGCCATCCCCGCGAGCGCAGCTGGACGTCCATTGAGGCCATGCCTAGCCCGCCTCTCGGGTGCGGGGGTCCAAGGTGGCGTACATGATGTCCGCGAAGAGGTTCGCGAGCAGCACGAGGATCGTGATCATGAGGAAGATCCCCTGCATCAAGGGGTAGTCCTCGTTCGACACGGCCTCGAAGAGCACGTAGCCGACACCGGGGTAGGAGAAGACGACCTCGGTGAGGATGGCGCCGCTCACGATGAAGCCGAGGGAGAGGGCGAAGCCAGCCATGTTCGGAAGGATGGCGTTTCTCGCCGCGTAAGTGAAAGTGACCCGGTGGCGGGTCAGCCCCTTCGCCTCCGCCAACAACACGTAGTCCTCCCCGAGGGTGGACATCATGACGTTGCGCATTCCGAGAAGCCAGCCGGCGATGGAGCTGACGATGATCGTGGTTGCAGGAAGGATGGCGTGGTCGATCGCGCTCGAGATGAAGCTCCAGGTGAAGCCGACGGTGACCGTCGGGTCGTAGCCACCGCTGAATGGGAACCACCCGAGATCGACGGCGAAGATCGTGAGGACGACGAGCCCAAACCAGAAGTAGGGCATCGCCGAGAGGAACGAGGTCACCGGCAAGAGGGCGTCCACCCAGGTGCCACGCCAGGTCGCCGCCACCATCCCGAGCAGGGTCCCGAAGACGAAGCTGAGGATCGTCGCCACGCCGACGAGGGCGAGCGTCCACGGCAAGGCGGTGCGGATGACTGAAGAGACAGTCGCAGGGAAAAAGGTGATCGAGATGCCGAGATTGCCGTGCAGAACCTGGTCGAGATAGCCGAAGTACTGGGAGATGAGTCCCTCGCGGGTGTTGACGCCGAAGGCGATCTCGAAAGCGCGCAGGGCGGCGGGCGATATCGAGTGGTGGATCCGGTTGAACACGAGGTCGGCGGGGTTGCCCGGCATGAGCCGGGGGATGAAGAAGTTGATCGACACCGCGACCCAGGCGGTGATCAGGTAGAAGCCCAACCGGCGGGCGAGGAATGTCATCGCGCTACGCGCTCACAAGAGGAAGTGAATCCTCTGCGGTGCGTCGGATCAAAGGGCGTAGGGCGTTGTAGGAGATCGCCAGCCCGCTCAAGACCCGGCTCGTGTCGCCGGACCAGACGGGGTCCTCGTGCTCGACCGAGAGGACTCCCTCAAAGCCGACCTGGTACAAGGTGTCGACGATCGCCCGCCAGTCGACCGTCCCCAGGCCCGGAACGCGGTAGCGGTACCCGCGGTTGTCCCAGGGGTTGTCCCTGTTGAGGGCCTTGCCGAAGACGCTCACCTCGTTGAGGCCCGCCTGGTCGATCTCGACGTCTTTCGCCTGTGCGTGGACGATGCGTTCCGGGCAGCTGCGCAGCGCGGCGATCGGGTCTACCCCGAGCCAGGTCAGGTGGGACGGGTCGTAGTTCAGATAAAAGCCGAGGGAGAACATCCACTCCCACAGCTCCGGGGAGTAGGCGAGGTTGCCCGGGTAGCCGTCCGGGTGCCAGCCCTCCATCGGGCAGTTCTCGACCATGAGTCGGACGTCGCGCTCAGCCGCGTAGTCCACGAGCGGGGGGAGGATCTGCTCGGCGAGACGGACGTTCTCTTTGACGGGGAGGTTCCAGTCGCGCCCGACGAAGGTCCCGACATAGGCGCAGCCGAGCAGCTTTGCTGCGTCGACGCAGCTGCGGAGGTGGGCGTGGATCTCCGAGCGCACCTCGGCGTCGGGATGGAGGTTGTTCTCGTAGTACGCGAGCGCGGATATCTCAAGGCCCTTGCCAGCTAGGTACCCGCGAATCGACTCGGCGGTCCCCGGCTCGAGCGTCGTCACGTCGATGTGGCTCGCCTCGAACGGGCGCGATGCCACATCTGGCCAGACGGCCACCTCGAGCGCCTGGAAGCCGTGCGCCGAGGCCCAGTCGGCGATCTTGGTGAGCTCGAGCTCCGGCAGGCAGGCGGTGAGGAAGCCAAGCTTCACGGCAGGTGCACCCATTTCTGGTCGCGGGCGGCCTCGAGGACAGCCTCGGTGATGATCGCGCTGCGGAGGCCGTCGTCGAAAGAGGGGAAGTCGCGAAGCGAGCTACCGCGCACGTAGCTGTACACGTTGGAGAAGAGCTCCGCGAAACACTCGATGAAGCCCCGACCGTGCCCCGCCGGTAGCGAGCTCGAGTGGGGGAAGCGGCCCCACGGGCCCGTCCCGTCCCGGGCGATCATTTGGTTCGCGACCCTAGAGCCCAGCCAGAGCCACTCGGCGTTCTCCTGGTCGAACACGACACTGGAACGGGCGCCGTCGATCTCGATCCAGAGGCGGTTCTTGCGCCCGGGCGACACCTGGCTCACGGTCAAGGTCCCGACGACGCGATCGGTCGCCCGGAACAGGACGCAGGCGACGTCCTCGGTGTCGACCTCTGCCAAAGCGGTATTCGCAGCGTGACCCTCCCCGAGAGGAACAGGCCGCGACCGCTTGTCGTGGACGGTGGAGGTCACGGCCGCGATCTCGGTGACCCTGTGACCCGACATCCACTCGGCGAGGTCGCACCAGTGCGAGCCGATGTCGGCGAAGGCGCGCGACCGGCCGTTTGTAGCGGAGAAGGCGCGCCAGTTCGCGTCTGTCTCGTAGAGCAGCCAGTCCTGCAGGTACGTCCCGTGGACGAGGCGGACCGGGCCGAGCTCCCCGCTTGTGACCCGTGCCTTCGCCTCTTGAGCCGACGACTGGAAGCGGTACGTGAAACAGACCGCCGCCGCGAGGCCCGACTCATTGGCGAGGGCTGCAAGCCTCGTGGCGTCGGCCGCGGTCGTCGCGAGCGGTTTCTCACATATGACGTGCTTGCCTGCGGCGAGCGCCATCTCGACGAGGGGGACGTGGAGCGTGTTCGGGGTGCAGACGTGCACCACTTCGACCCCTGGGTGCCCGATGAGATCCGTGGCGCGCGCGAAGCCCTGCTCGGCGCCCAAATCGGCGGCCGCCGCATCAGAACGGGAAGGGTTCGAGGCCATCACTCCTACGAGGCGAGCGCCGAGCGTCCTGGCGGCGAGAGCGTGCATCCTCCCGGCCATGCCTGTTCCGAGGATGGCAACGCCGATCTCGTCCGCCAACTGGCACGCTCCCCTGCCCAAGTCCGATCGTGAACCTAATCCTGGGATATCCGACTGTCAACTGAGTAAGTTTGTTGTCAAATAGTCACAAGAAGGCTAAGTTGAACCC
>JBEKMZ010000010.1:0-63644 GCA_049523315.1 Acidimicrobiales bacterium
AACCCAACGGTGACCGTTGAGCGAGAACCGTCCGCCAAGGCCTTCCCAGCGGCACCGTTCACCTCACACGAGCAATCGAGAAACTTGACACGGAGAGTACCGCCGTCGCGTACAACTGTCCCAGAAAAGAAGTTGATCTTCGGTGTCCCGATGAAGGAGGCCACGAAAGAGTTCGCCGGGCGCCCGTAAATGCTCTCAGGTCCGGCCGTCTGCTGGAGTCGACCCGCGTTCATGAGCGCGATGCGGTCAGCCATGGTCATGGCCTCGACCTGGTCGTGGGTCACGTATACCGTAGTGACAGGGAATTGTGCGTGGATGCGCTTGATCTCGAGACGCATCTGGACGCGCAGCGCGGCGTCAAGGTTGGATAGCGGTTCGTCCATCAGGAACGCTTGTGGCCGTCGCAGTAGCGCCCGACCGAGCGCTACGCGTTGCCGCTCGCCACCCGACAGCTCGGCAGGCTTCCGATCGAGAAGGGGGTCGATGCCGAGCATTGACGCAATCGTCTCGATCTCACGGTTGATGGTCGCCTTCGGCTCATGACGTGCTTTCATGCCAAAGGACAGGTTCTTAGCGACGGTCATGTGCGGAAAGAGGGCATAGTTCTGGAATACCATCGCGAGGTTGCGATCTTTCGGCAGGACACTGTTCATCGCTTTGCCACCTATGCGGATAACTCCCTCAGTAGGTGTCTCGAATCCAGCAATCATCCGCAGTGTTGTCGTCTTGCCACACCCGGATGGTCCGACCATGACGAGGAACTCGCCGTCTTCAACCTCCAAATCTACGTCGTGTACCGCTGGCTTAGCCTTGCCCTTGAATATCTTGCTTACGCCTTCAAGAACGATTTTTGCCACTACATCTCCTCACTCATGACATGGCGCTGCGCTTTCATCCCTTCACGCCACCTGCAAAGGCGAAACCACCATGCAGCCATTTGGTGCCCACTAGGTAGAGCGCAATTACTGGTAGTGAGAATAGAATCGCGTAAGCGGAGAGTGGGCCGAAACTGACCTTCCCGTTTGCGCTCATGAATTCATATATCCCAAGCGCACCCGGAGTATTCTGCGGGTTGGCATCTATGACCAGCGGCAGCAGAAACGCGCCCCAAGAGTTGATGAAGGTGAGAATTGCGGCGACGAAGATACCTGGAAGTGACAGGGGAATGACCACCCTCCAGAGAATTCGAAGCCCACCTGCACCCTCGATAGCAGCAGCCTCCTCGAACTCTCGGGGGACTTGGTCGATGAAGTTCTTCAGCAGCCAAATTGCAAAGGGTACCGAGGTCGCCGCGAGCGCAACCGAAGTGTAGAACGGCGAGTTGTCCCAGCCGAGATGGACATACATTACGTAGATCGGGATGAGGAGCAGAGTAATCGGCAGCCCAGTTAAGAAGAGCACGACAATGAGCATCGCGCCTTTGAGCGGCACTCTCCGACGCGAGAGCACATAGGCGGCAAGCATTGATACGACGGTCGCGATGATCGTCGAGACCACGGCGAGATAGAGGCTGTTCTTGATAGCCCCTCCTGCGCCCGCCGAGATCGCTGAGCGGAAGTTGCCCAGCGTGAGACTCGGAACGCTCATCGCTTGAGTGGCATTCGAGTTGAATGCGGCGTCGATCAGCCATAACAACGGCAGGATGAAGGCAATGCCCACGAGCGCGAGCACACCGTCCAGCATCAGGCGCTGTCTCTTGGTTCGCTTTATCAGCGAGTCCCCGGGTCTGCCTGAGTCCGTGCGCCTCCAGGCGTGTTGGCGCTCCGCGCCGACCTCTGTACTCGCCAGTTCACGTCCTTCGTGCATGCCATCCTCGGTCGTCGATTCTGGAAGGGCCATAGGTTACGCCTGCCTTTTGAGCTCGGGTCGCAGCTGGCGAATGTAGACGATCGAGAGCAGCCCACCGATCAACACCAGGGCGAGAGCGATCGCCGAGCCGTAGCCGAGGGCGTTGAACTGGAAGGCCTGGATATACATGTAGACGGGCAGGATCGCCGTTTCAGTTCCCGGGCCACCCTGAGTCATCGCGTAGATGAGCGTGAAGTCGGAGATCGTCCCGATGGTTATGAGGAGCATGTTCACCATGATCGTGGGACGCATGATCGGCAGGGTCACCCTGAACAGCCTTCGCCAGTACGAGGCACCCTCGAGCTGTGCTGCCTCGTCTACGTCCTCGGAGACTCCACGCAGGCCCGCGCTCAGGATCAGCATCGAGAAAGCAGTGCCGCGCCAGGTATTCGCGACGCAGACTATAAGGAGCGGCACCGTGGACAGCAGGTCCGACCCTGGCCTTCCGACCAGTTCGCTCAGGGTGCCTCCGGCCTGGCTAAAGGCGTACCAGATGAAGGCGACTGCTATCTCCGGCAGCACCCATGCGAGGATGACGATCGCGCCGACGCTCGCCCTCACGGTAATGTGCACGCGTTGTCCAAGCAGCGCAAGTGCCATGCCGAGAATCGTCTGCGCGACGATTCCGGAGCCGATTACAAAGATCAAGGTCAGTTTCACTGATGACCAGAACACAGGGTCATGAATCATTCGAGAGAAATTCGCAAGGCCGGTGAAGCTGAAATTCTGTGCAAACGGACCGAGAAGTTGCATGTCTGTAAAGCCGATGTAGATGGCGTAGGCCGTAGGCACCAAAAAGAGCCCGACAAGCAGGGCTGTCGCAGGTGAAAGCCAGAGAAGGGTGGTCGGCCTCAGCTTTTCCCGGTCTTGGCGTTTTGGTGGTCGACGCTTCGGCCGATCGACCGATTCCGCTAGCACGGTCTCACCGGCGACGGTCACGTTCTTGACCCAATCAGATCCAAGTACATCACCGTGCCCGCCACGGCGTTCGGCTTCACCCTGAGTCGGATCATGGTTGCCCCTTGTTATACCGCATTAGCGAAACTGCGGTAGGAACTTTGCATTTGTGGAAAGCATCTCCTCGGTCAGAGCCTCTATCTGCGAAGGCTCGAGGACCGCGTCGAGCAGTGGATCCGCCGTCATCGCCTGGCGGAGCAATGCCCTGTCGCCGCTCAGAGCGGCATCAACGGTCAGCTCTTGCACCTGTGCGTGATGGCTGAGCACGGCAGCAAGTCCAGCAGGGATGGACCCAATCCCGACGCCGTGAACCCCTTCGGCATTCACCACGGCCGGAACCTCGACGGCTGCCGACCGCGGTAAATTGCGTATAAAACCATCGTTCATGACATTCACGATGAAGCGGTCGCCGCGGTCATCGATGATCGATTCCATGACCTCTGCGACAACGATTCCCTTGTCCTCCGGGCCGTATGGAAGATCGGCAAGGCGGTGGCCACGCCCGTCGTGACGCCAGGCCGAGGCGACGTGATCCCAAGAACGAACGCGGGCGGTCTGTGCCTCCATGTCGTAGACGTGTCTTCCGTACCGCATTGCGAGGCCCTGCGCGCGTCCCTCGTAAGGCTCCTCCAGTCGTTGAAGTTGGGGAAAGAATTCAACCCAATGAGCCCAGCAGTACGGAACGACTCCGAAGGTATCGATCGCCCATCGCACGACCTCGTCGGTCGTACGTTCGCGCACAAGTGGAATTGCGTCGCGTCCATCACGAAGTCTGAGCGACATGATGCCCGTGCAGTGGTTGATTCCGCCGACCGCCATGGGCAGAACGAGATCCTCCTCCGGGACCCCAACAAGGTCTGAAAGCCACGATCGCTGGTACGGCCAAGGCGAGCATGAGCAAAGTGACAAGGAACGGACCTCTGAGACCTTGGCCATTGCGATCGCGTTGGCGCTGGCCGGATTCGTGTAATTGAGGACGATCGCGTTTGGCGAGAGTTGGCTCAGGTCTTGCGCGACAGATGCGACAACGGGCGTGTTGCGAAGCGAGCGGAAGATGCCACCAGGGCCGATCGAGTCCGCAATATGCATGAAGACGCCGTACCGAGCGGGCACCTCGATGTCGGTTCCCCAAGCCGCCATTCCACCCACCGAGATTGCCACGATCACAAAATCGATGTCACGCAGCGCTTCGCTCTGGTCTGTGGTCGAACGCACCGCGAGCTTGCGACCCTCGGCGGCGGCGAGTTCGGTCGCGAGCTCCTCCATCACTCCGACGCGGGCGGCATCGACGTCCATCAAACGGAGCTCGGCGCCGTCGAAGCAAGGAATCTCAATTAGCCGGCGAACTAGACCCGGCACGAACATACTGCTTCCACCGCCGATAACTGCAATCTTGACGGTCATCGGCGCGCTAGGCCCTTCTCAACACGAGCAGGGCAACCCTCACTGGCAGCAGTCACCCCGGCAGATCGGGACCTCAGGCGTGCTGGGCAGCCGGCAGTGCACCTCGCGAGCTCCTGGCGCCTGGTCGCGTGACAGAGGCCGTAAGCGCAGAGCCTTGCGGTCATTTCGCTGAAACGGGGCCATGCATGTCCGTCCTTAGTGAGCGGGCCAGATATCAGCGCGTTCGCGGTGCGGAGAAAGGGAACGGAGCGGTACTCGCCTGTTATGGCAGACAGGTGCTCGGCTACACAGTGACGAGGCCGTCGGAAGTGCCCCGAACGCTGGATGCTGCTTACGACTTGCTTCCCAAGTCGAAGCCTGACACGGCCCGAACTCTCACTGACAGAACTACATATGACCTTTACGTCAGACCGTTCCGCCTCCCCCACTACTCCGTCCGTGTCGAGGGTCACGATGCTCGCCTCAGGCATTCCCCCGCGCCCTTTCACTCACCGATTGTTCAGCACCACCAGTTCCGCCTCACGACCGAGGGCACCAAGACTCGCAGCCAGAACCGCAGCCCACGGCACATTTGTGCATCATCTGAACAAGGCGTCAGCATAGCTGGTTCCGGGTGTCGAATCAAGGGTCGAAAGCGGCGGTTCCCCGCCTGATCCCTATGCTTGAACCACCAGAACCCCCTGTTAGAGCGTCGACTTTACGTGGCGGTGGATTGGCGTGCACGAGCAGTTCAAAGCGTCATGACGACTCGACGATGACGGACTGGCATCTCGTCCCCTGATCATCCGTTCAGCCGAGCGATCCAACCCTGAGGAGACCCTTGCGGCCACACCCTCCAACTCGCTGACCTGCACTTTCTTGGAACTCGAGAAGGATCTGAGGCTTCGACGGCCGCCGTAGGAGGTCCGGACCAGTCGCAGATGAGTCCATGGTCACCGTGTCATGGTGAGCGGTTAACGTCTCTGCGTTGGGCCCGAGCAGCTGCATGTTCGTGAAGCCGATGTAGACCGCATACGCGGTCGGTACGAAGAAGAGCCGGATCAGCCATGCCGACGCAGGCAGGACCCAGACAAGAGTGCTCGGCCTGAATCTTTCGCGATCGGCCGCTTTCCTCCGCCATCGTCCGGGCTGGTGGTCCGACACCTCGGGCAGGGTCTCGGCTCGTAGGGTCACGTTCGTTACCCCATCGCATCCGAACAGCTTGACTTGTGGTGAGAGACTTTCAAATGCACCTCGAACTGGGTCTGCCTCACCCGACGACCCATTTGTGCATCAACTGAACAAGTCGCCCGGGTATACCCGGTCGCCGCCCGGCTAATCAAGAACGCCCGGTAGGCGCCGCCCGGCGGGTTGCCGGGCAGTCGCCCAGCTAGAAGAGGATGAAGCAAGACCCAAGCTCTACCGGACCCGGTCCTCGAGCTGCCGCTTTGGCCGTCCCGCGCGACGGGCCGCGTCGGCGCCGGTTTCCTCGTGGTTCGGCCCGGGCCGTCGAGCGGCTTGGCCGTGCGCCGAACGCGTCACATGGTTTGGGAGCGCTGGCCTCGGCCACATGCTGGAAGCTGGTTGGTGGGCGATCGGGTGGCAGTGGCCAGCTCGGGCGGGTGCGGCGTCGCCCACGGGCACGTAGCCTCTGCGTGAGAAAGGGGGGTAGAGATGCGCTGTGCTTCGTGCGGAGGGGACAATCCGGAAGGCAAGAGGTTCTGCAAGCACTGTGGCGGAACCCTCGGTGCGCTGTGCGCGTCCTGCGGCGCACCGCTCGAGCCCGACAACCAGTTCTGCGGCGATTGCGGGACACCGATCTCGGTGTCGTCGGCTCCGGTGGCCTCGCGTGCTCTCCCCGGCGAATCCTCGCAGGCACCATCGACCCTTGCGCCAGTCAGTGAGCGCCGGCTCTGCTCGGTGCTGTTCGTCGACCTCGTCGGCTTCACGCCTTTGGCGGAGAAACGGGACCCCGAGGAGATAAGGGAGCTGCTCTCGCTCTACTTCGAGCGCGCCCAGGCCGTCGTCGGTCACTACGGCGGAACGGTCGAGAAATTCATCGGGGACGCGGTCATGGCGGTCTGGGGGGCGCCGGTCGCGAACGAGGACGACGCCGAGCGGGCCGTGCGGGCCGCTCTCGAGATCGTGGTCTCGGTCACAGAGCTCGGTACCGAGTCCGGTGTGGACCTGGCCGCGCGTGCGGGCGTGGTCACGGGCGAGGTCGCCATCACGATCGGCAAGGTGTCCGAGGGCATGGTGCTCGGCGACACCGTCAACGCGGCGTCCCGGGTGCAAAGCGTCGCCCCGCCGGGCTCGGTGCTCGTCGACGAGTCGACATGGCGGGCCGCCTCCGGTGCGATCGCCTTCACCGAGGTCGGCGACCTGCAGCTGAAGGGCCGGGAGGAACCGGTGCACGCCTGGCGGGCCGTCCGGGTCGTTGCCCAGCGAAAGGGCGTGGGCCGGTCCGAGCGTCTCGAGCCGCCGTTCGTCGGTCGCGACGAGGAGCTCCGGCTCATAAAGGACGTGTTCCACGCCACCGCCCGCGAGCAGCGGGCGCGCCTGGTCTCGGTGATCGGCATCCCCGGCATTGGCAAGAGCCGGCTCGGGTGGGAGTTCTTGAAGTACATCGACGGGCTTGCCGAGACCGTCTACTGGCACCAGGGCCGCTCCCCCGCCTACGGCGAGGGGATCACGTTCTGGGCCCTTGGCGAGATGGTGAGGATGCGGGCGGGGATCACCGAGTCCGAGGACGCGGCGGCGTCGCGCGCCAAGCTGTCGGCCGCCGCCGTCGAGTTCGTGACAGATCCCGAGGAGCGCAGATGGGTCGAGCCGCGGCTCGCGCATCTGCTCGGGCTCGCGGACGCCCCGCCGGGAGACCGCGAGGAGCTCTTCTCGGCGTGGCGGACCTTCTTCGAGCGGATCGCCGCGATCGCTCCGACTGTGCTCGTGTTCGAGGACCTGCAGTGGGCCGACCCGGGGCTCGTCGACTTCATCGAGTCGATCCTCGAGTGGTCGCGCAACCACGCCATCATGGTGGTGACCCTCGCCCGCCCTGAGCTGATGGACCGCCGGCCTTCCTGGGGAGCCGGCCAGCGCAATTTCATCTCGCTTCACCTCGAGCCCCTGTCCGAGGAGGCTATGCGCCAACTGCTTGACGGGTTCGTCCACGGCTTGCCCGAGGCCGTGGCCGCCAGCATCCTGGAACGGTCAGAGGGAGTTCCTCTCTATGCCGTCGAGACCGTGCGGATGCTCGTCGGGCGGGGCATGCTCGCCCAACACGACGGTGTCTATGACGTCGCGGGCGAGCTCGGCGCGCTCGAGATCCCCGAGACCCTGCAGGCGCTCATCGCCTCGCGCCTCGATGCGTTGCCGGCCGAACAGCGGTCGCTGCTGCAGGACGCCGCCGTCCTCGGGAACACCTTCTCCGCCGACGTCCTGGCTGTCGTGCACGGCGGGGAGCGGATCGCGATCGAATCGCATCTCCGGGACCTTGTCCGAAAGGAGTTCTTGTCGGTCGATGCTGACCCCCGTTCACCGGAGCGGGGGCAGTTCGGCTTTGTGCAGGGACTCATCGCCGAGGTCGCGAGCTCGATGCTCTCGCGGAGGGACCGCAGTGCCAAGCACCTCGCCGTGGCCCGGCATCTCGAGTCCCTCGAGGACGACGAGCTCACCGGCCTCGTTGCCGCCCACTACGTCGAGGCCTACCGATCCGCTCCAGATGGCCCCGAGGCCGATGTCATCGCGGTCGGTGCCAGGGACTGGCTCTCTCGGGCTGGTCAGCGCGCGATTTCGCTCGGCTCGCCGGAGCAGGCGCTCAGCTTTTTCGACCAAGCCTTGGAGGTGACGCCAGCGGGTGACGAGCGGGCCGGGTTGCTCGAGCTTGCCGGAGAAGCGGCATCGGGCGCGAACGAGTACGACCGGGCCTTTGTCCTGCTAGAAGAGGCCCTCAACCACTACGAGGCGGCCGGCTCCATGTCGGCCGTCGGCCGCGTGAGCGCGAAGCTGACCGCCGTCCTCGGCGTCGGTCTGGACCACCTCTCCGACGCCATCGAACGGGGCGAGCGCGCTTTCCGAGCCGTCGGCGAAGCTGCCGGCGAGCGGGTGAGAGCAGAACTCGCGAGTGAACTGGCCTCGGTGCACATGTTGGCGGGATCGCCGAAGCGCGCCCTGGAATGGGCCGAGACGGCCCTCGTCCTCGCCGAGCAGCTCGACGACACCGGGTTGTTAGCGGGGGCCATCGGCGCCAAGGCCGGGGCCCTGTTCAATCTCGGCCGGCACCGCGAAGCGGTGATCCTCGCGCGGGGCCAGGTGCAGCTCGCGGGTGCGGCGGGCGTGCTCCGCGAACAGGCGAACGGCCTTTTGTACCTGAGCGTCTTCCAGCTCGACGAGGACCCCCGGGAGGCATTGTCAGCGTCCCTCGAATCGGCGGAGCTGGCGAGGCGTGCCGGCCAGCGAGGGCTCGAGGTCATGAACCTGGCGAATGCAGCCGAGATATCGGTTTTCCTCGGGGAGTGGAGCGACACACGCGCCGCGATCGTCGAGCTGAGGCCGCGAGAGCTTCGGGTGGACCAAGTCGCGTTTCTCGACTGCGTCGAGGCGATGCTCCTGGCCTTCACAGGGGCCGCGGCCGAGGCATCCGCACTCCTCGAACCGCACGTGAGCCAAATGGCAGTTACCGAGTCGATCGTCGCGCGTGCCACCTATTTGAGGGCGCGTTCGCTGGTGAGCCTCGCAGCCGGTGACATCGAGACTGCTCACCGTGAAGCGGCTGGCGCGGTGTCAGCCGACCCCTTGGGGATCAACAGCCCTCATGGTCTGGCGATCCAGGCGCGCGCTGCGCTCTGGCTGCACGACGCCGACAGGGCGCGGGAGGCCCTGGCGGCGATGGCCAGTTTCCGGGGCAGGTGGATGGCGGCCGCCCGCCTGAGCTCAGAAGCCGGTCTGGCTGCGATCGAAGGTCGGGCGGAAGCCTCTGCCGAGGCCTATCGGGAGGCCATCGAGGCATGGCGGGCACTCGACTGCACCCTCGATCTCGCGATGTGCGAACTTGACCTCGTCCTGCTGCTCGGTCCCGACAATCCGGCCGCCTCGGCGGCGAAAGAGGCGAGGGACATCTTCACCCAGCTCGGGGCAACGCCCTTCCTCGAAAGGCTGAACCGCGCCGCAAAGTCCAAAGAGCACTGAGGGCTTGGTTTCTGCGGCCTGGTCGATCGGAGCCGGTCGGACGTGCCCACCCTGCTGAGCGCGGAGCGGGCGCTGGAGGTGGCGGCCGTGCTCGGCGAGGGTCCGGTCTGGGACGACCGCAACTCGTCGCTTCTTTTCGTCGACATCGTCGGCGAAACCGTGCACCGGTACCATCCGACAACCGGCGCGCACAACTCCTTCCCGACAGCGGCACCAGTCGGAGCCGTTGCGCTCCGGGACGACGATGAACTCATGCTGGCTCTCGCCGGTCACTTTGCTCGCTGTGGTGCCGACGGATCGCTGATCGAGACGTTCGGGGACTTCCGCGCGGATGCGACCTCGGTTCGATTCAACGACGGCAAGGTCGACCCCTGGGGCCGCTTCGTGGCAGGCACGATGGACTGGAACGAGCGCGACGCGCTCGGCTCGCTCTACCAGTTGTCACCGACCGGCGAGGTCGCGGTGCTCGCCGACAAGGTCACGGTTTCCAACGGGCTCGACTGGTCGGCGGACCGTCGCCAGCTCTTCTACGTCGACTCTCCGACGCGACGGATCGACACCTTCGACGTGGATCCAGACACCGGGACCCTTTCCCGACGTCGGGTCCATCTCGAAACGGACCCGGAACTCGGGTTCCCCGATGGTCTCACAATCGACGTCGAGGGCTGTATCTGGCTCGCCTGCTGGGGCGGATCGAGAGTTTGCCGGTTCACGCCCGATGGGCACCTCGACAAGGTCATAAGCCTGCCCGTAGCGCGCGTGTCGAGTGTCGCCTTCGGCGGCGCGCGCCTCGACTGTCTCTACATCACGACTGCCGCAGGCGCCGCGCCCGAACACCCAGGTGCCGGTTCCGCGCGAGGAGGCGACCTGTTCGTGGCGGATCCAGGCACTCAGGGCTGGCCCACTCGTCGTTTCGGCTGAGGGGCGGGTTCGGCCTCCGAGCGATGCCACGTCCTACAATCGGCGCACCACAGGCAAGGGGGCGCGAAATGTACAAATCGGTACTCGTGGCAACTGACGGTTCCGCGACCGCGTCCGAAGCCGTCCGCGCGGCGATCGAGCTGGCACAAGTGTTCGGCGCGACGCTTCACATCGCCAGCGTCTACAACACCGCCGACACGAGCGCGATGGCATGGTCGGGCATGACCATTCCCTACGTGGAGGGAGAGGATCCGGGCGGCGACGCGGCGGCACACACAGAGGCGATGGCGGCTGGCGCGCGGTCGAAGGGCATATCGGTAGAGACCCACGTGATGCCCGGCTACGTGGTCGAACAGATCCTCGGCGTCGCCGTGAAGCAGAAGGTGGAGCTGATCGTCGTCGGCAACAAGGGCATGAAAGGACTAAAGCGCGTTCTCGGCAGCGTGCCGAACGCGATCGCACACTCGGCGCCTTGCGCGGTGCTCATCGTCAACACGACATAGAGCACAACCACTCGCGCTGCAGCCGAACGCGCCCGACAGCTGCAGCTTTTTTCGACCCAGCCGGAGACATCCCGGTCATTCGTTGGCGCCCAGAAAGGCGCGCGCTTATCGAGCGGGCGAAGGTGACCAGAAAAGCTCACGACGGCGGCCGACCTGAGATCGACGCACGGCCAGGGCGAGCAAGAACATGCTGAGCGCCCAGAGCGCCCAGCCGGCGAGCACGTAGCGAAAGAACGTCCACCCCCCGGTCAGCTCTTGATGAGTTTCGACCCGATCCCGCACGCCGGCCACGACTGACACAGCGAACCGGTCGGGGATCACGCCTAAGACTCGATGTCCCATCACGCGACTATCGACGCCTGTGACCTGGCCCTTGAGACAGAACAGGGCGCATTCCACCAGGGTGACAAAGTCTAAGGAACAGTGACCTTACCTTAGAAAATACTAGAGTTGGGGCATGCAGCGGCGAGACAACCCGTACACGCCAGGCGCCGGGCGCAAGCCTCCGCATCTTGCAGGCCGGGACGAGGACCTCGAGGACTTCGTCTCGCTGATGCAACTGCTCGCAGGCGGAGGTGCCGACCGGAGCCTCATCTACTACGGCCTGCGCGGCGTCGGGAAGACCGTCCTTCTCACGGAGATGGACATACTCGCCTCGGAAGCCGGCCGGGCGACGACCGACGTGCAGGAGGTCGGGTCGCAGCCCGACTTCCGGGCCACCTTCGCGCAGATGGCGGCGCGCCTTCTTCGCGAGATGAGCCGCCGACATCGCGTAAAGGACAGGGTCGAGCGGGCACTCGGCGTCGTGAAGGCCTTCAGCGTGCTCACACCGGGGGGCGTTCAGCTCAAGCTCGACGTGGCTGCCGTGACGGGCGTGGCCGACTCCGGTGATCCTGAGCAGGACCTCGTCGACCTCCTGCGAGAGATCGGCCAAGCGGCGGCCGCGGCAGGAAGCGGGGCGCTGTTTCTGATCGACGAGATGCACAACCTCGACGCGGCCTCGCTCGCGGCGGTCTGCATGGCCTTCCAGGCCGTCAGCCGGGACGCGTTGCCGGTGGCAATGGTGGGAGCCGGCCTCCCAGATCTGCAGGTGCGGCTCATGAAGGCGAAGCCGTACGCCGATCGGCTCTTCGAGTACAGGGAGCTCGGGCGCCTCTCGGACCCCGCCGCCCGCGTGGCGTTGATGAAGCCGGCAGCCGGCCTAGGCGTCGAGTTCGACGAGGACGCCGCCCTCGAGGTCGTGCGCCTCGCCGCCGGCTTTCCCTATTTCCTGCAGGAGTACGGGCGCGAGCTTTGGAACGCGGTTGAGGGACCACCAATCACCCTCAGTGACGTCGAGGAGATTCGCGACATCGTCCAGGAGGCGCTCGCTCGCACCTTCTACGGCACCCGCTTCGACATGGCGAGCGAGGCCGAGCAGCGCTACCTGGCTGCGATGGCCTCTCTGGGGACGCCCCCGTACCCGACCGCGGAGGTGGCTCGGGCGTGGGGCGCGGAGAACCAGCGCCAGACCTCCCCTCACAGGGACAGTCTCATCCAAAAAGGGCTTATCTGGTCACCGCGCAGAGGCCAGGTCGACTTCACCGTGCCACTGTTCGCCGAGTACCTCCTCGAGCACCAGCCGATGAAGGGCTTCGAGGACGACTGAGGCGGCGAGGAAGTCTCAGGCATCGATCGTCGAGGTCCCAGAGCGCGGCTGGCGGAATGTGATTCGGGACTTCCTGATGATCTCGGCGACGCCACATAAGGTGAGCACACTCGGTCGGCCCTGCAGAATCGACGTGCTACGACTTCCTAAGGAGAAGGAGAGCGAGAGATGACGGTAGAACCGTTGCGTTGGGGAGTGATCGGTACGGGCATGATCGCCGACTGGTTCGCGGCAGACCTGACCGTCAGCGACTCCGGCCGGGTCATCGCCGTCGGCTCACGAAGCCAGGAGACAGCCGATCGGTTCGGCGACAGGTTCAAGATCCCCAACCGTCACGCCTCCTACGAGGCGCTGGTGTCCGACCCGGAGGTGGACGTCGTCTACGTGGCGACTCCGCACCCGATGCACCACGCCAACGCCCTATTGGCGCTCGAGGCCGGCAAACCCGTGCTCGTAGAGAAGTCGTTCACCATGACGGCCGACGAGGCTCGCGACCTCGTGGCAATCGCACGCTCCAAGGGACTTTTCTTGATGGAGGCGATGTGGACACGGTGCCTTCCGCACATAGCGGAGGTGAACCGCATCGTCGCCGACGGCGCACTCGGGGAGATCATGATCGTCACGGCCGACCACGGCCAGTGGTTCGCGAATGACCCCGCCTTTCGCCTCTTCGCCCCCGAGCTCGGCGGCGGTGCGGTCCTTGACCTGGGCGTCTACGTCGTCTCCTTCGCATCGATGATCCTCGGCCGGCCGGATCGGATCTCCGCCCTCGTGACCCCGGCGTTCACAGGTGTCGACGGGCAGACCTCGATGCTCTTCGGCTATGGCAGCGGTGCCCAGGCCGTCCTTTACTGCACGTCTTCTGCCAAGTCCCCGACGACTGCAGCGATCGTCGGCACCGAGGCCCGCATCGAGATCGACAGCATCTTCTATGCGCCCACCTCGTTCACTCTCATCGGTCGCGACGGGACCGCCACGCGCTTCGAACCGCCGCACACCGGCCGCGGCCTGCATTACGAAGCTGACGAGGTCGCCCGCTGCCTGAGGGAGGGACTGCTCGAGAGCCCGCTCATGCCGCTCGACGAGACGATCGCGATCATCGAGACAATGGACGCAGTGCTTGCGCAGGCCTAGAAACAGAAAGGAGAGGGAGCGCCTCCTGATCGGGAAAGGCACTCGGTGGGGCTTTCTCATGTGCGAGCTGGTTAGCGTGTGCGAGCCGTCTTCGAAGCTCGGCGGTCGATCGGCAGACACCTCCAAGAGACTCCGGGTCTGTTGCATTAGCCTGCCAGGCCATGGAGCTCCGCCAGGCATTGGAATTCATCGCCCGGAATCACCGGGCCGTGCTCGCCACCACGCGCGCGGACGGCAACCCTCAGCTCTCCCTCGTAGCGGCCGGAGTGGACGGCGACAACGTCGTCATCTCCACCCGCGAAACGGCGATGAAGACCAAGAACCTGCGACGCCAGCCTCGGGCTTCGCTGCTGGTGCTCACCGACGCCTTCTATGGAGAATGGGTGCAGGTAGAGGGCACCGTTGAGGTGGTGCCACTTCCCGAGGCGATGGACGGCCTCGTCGCGTACTACCGCCAACTGTCGGGCGAGCATCCGGACTGGGACGATTACCGCGCCGCCATGGAGCGTGACCGACGCGTCCTGTTGCGGCTCACCGTCGAGCGCGCGGGACCAGATACGGCCGGGTGATCTCCGGGGGCGTCGTGGCTAGGTGAGCCGTCCCGAAGTCGCGTGCCAACGTCAAAGTGGCGGCGAGAACGCGAGCGTGACGAGCGGGAGCGAGTAGCCACGTAGCATCATCGACGCCATGAGCGCGCTCTGGGCCTCCTCGCGACCGAGAGACAACCGAACAACGCACTTGCGGAAAACGACCATCGCCGGGGTCGCGATCCTCCTCGTCACCGGCGCGATCACCTTCGGCCTCGCCGCGACTTCGGGCACCGCCTCGCCACAGCGTGCCATCGGAGCGCAACCTCGTGGAGTACCGGCGCACCCATCGACCGACCGTCTCAGGACGAGCAGGACGCTTTCTCCGCCCCCGCACGCGATCTTCTCGGCTCCCGGAAAGCTCATCCTCGACCGCAACCTCCCGGACCCCGCGGTGCTGGACGTGCGCGGCCGTTACTACCTGTACTCGAGTCAGACGGGTTTTGACACACCACCGGCGTCGTTGACCGAAAGCCGCGGCTCGACCCTCTTTCACTGGAACAAGACCGGCACAGCCCTTGCGACCGTGCCGTCGTGGGCCGAGACGGGCTTCACCTGGGCACCTGACGTCCGGCGGATCGACGGGCGGTACGTCATGTACTTCAACGCCTGGGCCAACAAGTCCATGTACTTCGAGCCAAGCGAGAACGGGTTCTCCCAGCGAGCCCAGTGCATCGGCATCGCTTCAGCAAAGAACCCCGCAGGTCCGTTCACCCCGCTGGCCCACTCGCCGCTCGTCTGCCAGTTCAACCATCACGGTGCCATCGATCCCCGCACCTTCGAAGCACCTGACGGCCGGCTCTACCTCGATTGGAAGTCGGACGACAACGCGGACCCGGGCCATCCCCCGACGCACCTGTGGGCGCAGGAGCTCTCGAACAACGGACTGGAGTTCGTGGGCGCCCGGTACCTGCTCATGAGCGGGAGCCGGCAGATCTGGAACGGGGGCCTGATCGAAGCGCCCGACATGGTCTACGCCAACCACAAGTACTGGCTCTTCTACTCGGGCTCTTGGTTCAACACACCCGGGTACGCGATCGGAGTGGCCAAGTGCTCCCGCCCGGTGGGGCCGTGCCAAACGATCTCGACGCGCCCATGGCTCACGTCGAACTCGCAAGGGGCAGGCCCCGGCGAGGAGTCGTTGTTCCACAACCCGCAGGGCTGGTGGATGGTCTATAACCCCTGGTCGCTGTATGCCCGCAGGTACCGGTCGGTCGAGATCGCCAGGGTCTTCTTCGGCCCGTCGGGACCGTATCTGGCGAAGTTCTCGATCTGACCGGGCGCCATCGGCCCGACAAGTGCGGGCACGCCCGCCGCTGAACACGACACCTCGGTCGTCGTCACGATCACTGAACCGCCTGGGGCGCCTTACCCACGGGACGGCAAAGGCACCTGTGGCTCCACCGACGCCATTGCGGCTGAACCGATGAACGCGCCGATGGCCGTGGGCGGCGGCGGCGAACTCAGTACTCCGGTACTGGCGTCGACAGGCCGATCGCGTCTTCTGCGGACTCCGGGACTTCTGAGGCGGTCGATCGTTTCTCGGGAAGGCCGGCTTCCTCGGTCGCGAGATGACATGCGACACTTCGCCCGGGGCGAATGGGGTGCAGTGTCGGCGTGACCTCTTCGCAGATCTTCGCGACGTAGGGACAACGCCAGCGAAATCGACAACCCTCGCCGGGATCGACGACGTGGGGCGGCTCACCGATATCGGAAGAGGACACCGTAACAGGCATCCGAGGATCGGGCGCTGCCGACAAGAGAAGCTCCGTGTATGGGTGCAGCGGCCGATGCAGCACCTCGTCAGTCGGGCCGTTCTCCACGATGTGGCCGCCGTACATCACAAGGATGCGATCAGCTACGTAGCGAGCGCTCGCAACATCGTGGGTTATGTAGAGAAACGAGACACCCTCGTCCTCTCGGAGCTTCGCCATGAGGTTGAGCACTCCGACGCGTATCGAGACGTCGAGCATCGAGACCGGCTCATCGGCAAGGATGAGCCTCGGCCGAAACGAGAGTGCCTGAGCGAAGCCGATCCGCTGACGCTGGCCGCCGCTCATCTCGTGGGGGTACTTCCTCAAGAACAGCCTCGCCGGAGACAACCCGACCGCGTCGAGCACGCGTTCTGCCTCGACATCCCGTTCCGCGCGCCCGAGCTCAGGACGATGAAGCTTGAGACCGCGGACCAAGGCGTAGTCGACCCGATGGGCTGGGTTGAGCGAACTGTACGGATCCTGGAAGATCATTGGAACCTGCCCCCGATAGGCCAAGACCTGCTTTCTGGACCTGAGCTCCGTGAGTGGCGTTCCCCGGAACTCGATCCGACCGTCTGTGGGCCTATAGGCCATCGCGAGCAGCCGGGCGACCGTGCTCTTGCCACTGCCACTCTCGCCAACGAGTCCCACGATCTCGCCTTCGTCGATCGTGACGTTGACCGCGTCGACCGCATGGAGCACGTGGCGCCCCCGGAAACCGCCGATTCGGAAATGCCTCGTGAGATTCACGGTGCGAAGCAGTAGCGGCTTGCCTGAAGGCCCGAGATCTCCTTGTGCAAGCCGGGTTTCGCTGTCCAGGCCAGGCTCAGTCATGATCACTCACGCGTCTTCCGTTGAAGCCCGAATTTGGCTCGTAGAGAAGGCAACGGACGAGCGCTCCATCGACTTCGTAAAGGTCGGGATCGACAGCCGAGCAGCGCTCCATGACCCGTGGGCACCGCGGGGCAAAGCGGCAGCCGGAAGGAAGCGCCGTGAGGTCAGGGGGACTGCCCGTTATCCCCTCGAGGAAGATTCGGGGCCCCCATACCGATGGAAATGCGTCGAGCAGACCCTGACTGTAAGGATGAAGGGGCTTATCGAACAAGGCTGCCGTTCCCCGGATCTCACTGATCTGGCCCGCGTACATCACGGCCAGACGGTCCGAGTAGCGGCTCACAAGCGACATGTCGTGGGTGACGAAGATGACCGCGAAACCGAGCTGCTCCTGCAGCTGTTTGATCTGGAGCATCAACGACCGCTGGGCCACGACGTCGAGGGCCGAGGTCGGCTCGTCCATGACGATGAGCTCTGGCGTGAACAAAAGGGCCATCGCGATCATCGCTCGTTGGCGCATCCCTCCGCTCAACTGATGGGGGAAGCTCTTTAGGTGAACGGGGTCGATGCCAACGAGGCGGAGTACTTCGGCAGACCGGTCGCGGATCTGCACCTTGCTCATCTTGGCATGAGCATCAAGGGCATCTTTGTATTGCGCCGCGATCGTCTTCACGGGATTGAGAGCGTTCATGGCGCTCTGCATGACGACGGAGTAATCGCGCCAACGCACATGGCGCAGTTGCTTCTCGCTGAGCTGCACCATGTCTCTGCCTTTGAAGATCACGCTCCCAGCGGTCGTTTCGGCTGGTGGGCTAAGCAGCTGAGTGATGGCGAACAACAGCGTGGACTTACCGCACCCGGACTCGCCCACGATGGCGAGGAACTCACGGGCCGAAAGGTCAAAGCTCACTCCGTCAACGGCTCGCGCTGAGCCCTTGCCAGTCCCGTACTCGACCGAAAGGTCACGAACCTCAAGAACGGTCGCGTCGCCCACGAGATTTCCGCACCTGTCGAAGGGCTGGATTGCCGATTTCGTCAAAGGCGTAGTTGAGCAAGGCGAACGCGCCGCCCAACAACGCGATACACACGCCCGGCATCGTTGCCCATAAAGGCGAGCCAGACTGCAGTGCCTCGTTGTTCTGGGCCCAGTACAGCATCGTTCCCCAACTCTCGCTGTTGACGTTTCCAAGTCCGATGAACTGGAGACCCGCCGCCGCCAGAACGGCGTAGAGCGCCGCGCCGAGGAAGTTGGCGACGATGAGTGAGGTCATGGTCGGAAGGACCTCGTGGATGATGATGCGGGACTTGCGCTCTCCGCGTAGCCGCGCCGCGACGAGAAAGTCCCGGTTGCGAAGCGAGAGCGTCTGCGAGCGAAGCTGGCGTGCACCGTAGGACCACCCGGTTGCGACCAGCACGGAGACGAGCACAATGTTGCCGCCGTTCTTCGCGTACGCAACGATGACGATGATGAGCGGGAAGGTGGGTATGACGAGAAACACGTCGGTGAAAAGCGAGAGGAAGTCATCGGCAAAACCACCCAGATACGCCGCGGACACACCGATCAGAACCGATAGGACCGTGGCGAACAGTCCGGCTATGACCGCGACGAGCAGTGACGCACGGGCACCCCATATGAGCTGGGAGAAGATGTCCTGGCCGTAGGAGGTGGTGCCGAGCAGGTGATGGAGAGACGGCCCAGCCCCGACCGGAAAGATGTCAGCGCTCGGGTTGTCCGGGGCTATCAGGCCCGGAGCGATCGCGACGAAAGTGAACAGCACGAGCAGGCTCAGTCCTGCCATCGCCTTGCGGTTGGACCTTATGGCCCTGGCGAGATTGCCCCACGTCCCGGAGAGCAGACGTTCGGTACGCCCAGAAGCTGCCGGGAGAGTCGGATGCGCAAGGGCCGGTATCGCCATGGCTCTCCTAAGACCCGGACCGAGTCCGAGGGTCCATGATCGCCGTGACGACATCGACGGCGAGGATCGCCACCAGCACCGCCGCTGTAATCAAGAGGAACAGCGTCTGCATCAGCGGGTAGTCCTCGTTGACGACCGCCTGCAGGAGCATGTAGCCGACTCCCGGGTAGGCGAACACGTACTCGACCAGGATGGCCCCGCTGATGACGAAACCGAGCGACATGCCAAAGCCGGTGAGGTTCGGGAGCACGGCGTTGCGCCCGGCGTAGTCGAACATGATCCGGGTTGGGGACAGGCCCTTGGCCCGAGCCATGCGAATGTAGTCCTCGGCGAGGGTCGTGATCATGTTGTTGCGCATCGTGAGGATCCAGCCGCCTATCGAGGTGATGAGGATCGTCAGAGCGGGAAGGATCGCGTGTTGGAGCACGTCGGCGACGAACGCCCAGCTCCACGTGATCGTGTCACCTGTCGTGTACCCGAAGCCGATAGGGAGCCAGTGCAGCGTCAAGGAGAACGTGAGGATACCGACCATGGCTATCCAGAAATACGGGAACGCCGAGGTGATGACAAAAACAGGGGGCAGGATGCTGTCGAGCAGGCCACCGCGTCGCCAGGCGCTTACTATCCCGATGAAAGTCCCGAGGATGAACGCCAGAACCGTGGTCACACCAACCAGCCCGATGGTCCAGGGCAACGCGGTGAATACGACCGAGCTCACCGACTGCGGGAAGAAGGTCAAGGACGTACCAAAGTGACCGGTGAAACTGTTTCCTAGGTAGGCGAAGTATTGGCCGATGAGACCTTCGCGGGTGTTAACGCCGAACGCGACCTCCATGGCCTTCAGTGTCTGGCCCGTGAGCCTGCCCCGGAACCTCGCCATCATCGCGATGGCGGGGTTCCCGGGCATCAGCCGCGGCAGGAAGAAATTGATGGTCATCGCCGCCCACAAGGTGAGCGCGAAAAATCCCAATCTCCGAAGAATGAACCTCACTGAGGCATCATTATCCTGTAGCGGCTCGGCTCCTCGGTGTCGCCTACTTCTGGTAGAGGCGGAGGAGAATGACCTCCCAGTCCGGCACCACGTACATGTAGGGCTGTGCATACGGATCGGAGGCGGACGGCCAGCCACCGAACGCAGTTGTCGAGTACTCGTCCCAGTCGACCTGCTCGGTCACCGGGATAGTCGGCACGTCCTGAAGCATCACGTTCTCGAGCTTGTCGACGATCGTCTGCTGGGTGGCCGTGCTCGTCGAGGTCGCGTAGTCGTCGATCAGGGTGTCGGTCGACGCACTCGAGTAGCGCTCCCAGTTGGTCGGGGCAGGCTTTCCGATCGGAGCTGAGCTAGGTCCGTACAGAACCTGCCTGAACTCGTAGTACGGGCTCGGTCCGCCGGTCTCGGTGGCATAGGCGAGCTGGAAGTTGCCGTCATAGAGCCTGGCGTCGTAGTCGGTACCGGAGAGGTTGTCGACCGTTAGCTGGATCCCCACCGCTGAGAGCTCCTGAGAGACAACCTGCAAGGCCGCCACCCAGTCGGTGTAGGCGCCCTGGTTGATGATCGAGAACGAGAGCGGCTTGCCCTGTGGCGAAACGAAGGTACCGTTCGAGCCACGCTTGAAGCCGGCTTTCTTCAGGATCGAGATCGCCTTGCTCGGGTCGTAGCTGTACCCCGCGGCGGACACCTCGGAGTTGTCCAGCCATGAACTGAAGGTCGGCGTGACGATCCCGGCCTGGTTACCGGGTGGCTCGTAACCGTACTCGCCGATCTGGGCGACTCGGCTCCTGTTGATGGCAAAGGCCATGGCACGTCGGACCGCCAGGTTGTTGAGCGGGGAGACGGTCTGGTTGATGAATACAGAGACACTCGTCACCGGTGGGAACCAATAGGAGTTGCCAGGCGCCTTGTCCAGATAGAACGACTTCAGGTTCGGGATGAACTGGCCACCCCACTGTGCCTGACCGGTCGAGAGGAAGGTGTTCGCCGGGCCGTTCGTCGCGAACGCCGGGTACTCGACCTTCTCGATGTAGGGCTTGCCTACCTGCCAGTAGTGCGGGTTGCGGACATAGCCGACGTTCTGCGCGGTGCAGTTTTGTACGGTGTACGGCCCGGTGCCGACAGGTTTCGAGTCCGGGTACGTGACCGGGTTCTTCACTGTCGACCAGATGTGCGCAGGCACGATGCCAACTTGGTCCGCGATGTAATAGAAGTACGGAACCGCTGCCGTCTTGAAGGTCATGACGACCTGGTCCGAACCTTTTTGAACAACGCTCGAGAGGACCGACCACACCGAGTTCAGATCGAGCGCCGGATATTTCTTCAACATATTGAATGTAAAGACGACGTCGGCCGCGCTGAACGACTTGCCGTCGGTCCACTTCACGCCCTTGCGGATGTCGAAAGTGATCACCTTGTTGCCGTCGCTCCAGGAGTACGAGGTTGCCAGCCACGGCGTGACCTTCGCGTTCTCCAACGAGTCGACAAACATGAGCGGCTCATAGATCACTCCGACCGAAAGGAAGTCAGAGGACGGGTTGTACGGGCTGAACCCACAGGTCCAAAGGAACTGTGCGTCTGAGATCGTCAAGGTACCGCCTACCTTCGGGCCCGACGAGGACGACGCCTTGGTGGTCATCTTTGCCGTGGTTGTCGTGCTCGCCGACGAACTGGAGACGGCGGTAGACACGATTGCGACGACTAACAACAACGACCCAAGAGCTAACCAACTTCTCTTCAACATGTGCCCCTCCTTCGTAAATTCTCACTCAACTCATGTGCACTTTCACCCCAAAACTTGCTGACCAACCTCTCTGAATGACTAGACGGACTCACTCAAAGCGGATCACGGGGCCTGGAATTACGTCATCGGCGATACTCAGGCACTAGCGATCTCGGCTTTGTAGGGCAACCCACCGCTCACGATGAGGTGCGAGCCTGTGATGTGATCGGCCAACGGTGAACACAAAAAGACGATCGCCTGGGCGATGTCTTTCGGTTCTTCAAACCTTCCAAGCATGAGCCGTTGACGATATTCCTCCTTCACCTGCGCCGCTGGAACTCCGCGGCGCTCTCCCTCTTGCTCCCACTCCAGCACCATCATCTCGGTCGCCACATCACCCGGACCAACCGCATTCACGGTCACGTGGGGAGCAAACTCCTGGGCCGCGACCTGGGTGAGGCCGACGACTGCGAACTTGGCCGCGCAGTAGGGACCGAAGTACTTCGTCGTGCAGTTCAGCTGTGCGACGTAGGAGCCCAGGTTGACGATACGACCGAACTCGTTCTCGATCATCATCGGCGCTACTTCTCGCATCATCAGGAAGGTCGCCTTGGCCATGATGTCGACGTGGGCATCCCAGTCTTCCTCCGTGCAGTCGAGGATCGGGCGGTAGAGCGAGATGCCGGCATTGTTGACCAGGATGTCGATACGGGAGAACTCAGCTCTCGCCCGTTCCACGAGCGTGCGCACCTCGGTGGAGGAATCCACGCTCGCTGCCACCGGTATCGCCCTTCCTCCGGCCGCGACAATCTCGTCCGCCGTGCGCGCAGCTGTCGACCCGTCGCGATCGTTGACCACGACCGAGGCGCCACAGGCAGCGAGAAGGTGCGCGGTGCCCCGTCCGATTCCGCGACCGGCACCGGTGACAAGTGCCACGCGTCCTTCGAGATCGACCGGCTGTCCCATCAGCGTCGCTTCTCCCCTCAGTCCATGTAGGCGCCACCGCTGACGGCGAGCGCCTCCCCGGTGATGAACGACGCGTCCGGTCCGGCCACTGCGGCCGCGACGTCCTCTGGCGCCTCGAGCCTCCGCATCGGCGTATCGGCGAGATAGAGCTCTCGAACTTCGGCGACAGAGACTCCTCGCAGCTGTGCCTCCCACACGAGCTCGCGCTCTCGCATGGGTGTAGCTACATAGCCAGGACAGACGCAGTTCACGGTGATCCTATGAGCCGCGAGCTCGAAAGCCATCGCCTGAGCCAGCCCGACCACGCCGAACTTCGAAGCAACAAAGCCGGCAAGGAAGAGCACGCGGCCCTGCTTGCCCGCCATCGAGGCAACGTTCACGATCCTGCCCGGCCCGCGAAGAGCGATCATTGTCCGCGCAGCTGCGTGGGCACAGAGGAACACACCGCACAAGTTGACGCGGAGCGTGCTGGCGAGGTCGACATCGCTCGCATCCAAGAAACGCTGCATCTTCGAGATGCCCGCGTTCGAGACCCACACGTCGAGCGCACCGTGCGCCACTGCAACACCGTCCGCGACCACTCGAGCGGCCGCGGGGTCAGTGACGTCAAGCATACGAGACTCGCCACCGATCACCGCGGCCGTCGCCGCGGCCGCCTTCTCATCGATATCGTCGCGACGACGGTGAATCCACGAGATGCCAGTTCCGTCGCGATGGCCCGGCCGATCCCCGATCCCGATCGAGTCACCTCGGCGCCCGGTCGCTTGTCTTCCACCCTGCTCATGGCTCCAGCTCCAAGCGCGCTGACAATCGGTGCGATATCGGCACGAGCACCTCGCCTGCTTGCCTGTAACAGTTGTATGCCTCGTCATAGACGTCCCGACCAATATCAGCACCCAGCATCAGGCTGGGCACGAGTCATCCTCCCCGCGCCAGCTCGGACCCAGACAGCGGACGATGCGGACTGGCTCTCGCCCTGCGTGTACCCGAATAGCGAGGTTGGCTGGCAGCGCGAAAGTATCACCCCGGCTGATCGCAAGGCTGCCGAAGTCGCCGGAGAGCGATCCATCACCGGCAGAGACGATGGCGATCGAGAATCGTCCGTCAGCGACCTCGATCTCATCTGAGACCTCTAGCGCGGTCGCGTCGAAGAACTGGAGGACGTCTTCATTCATCAGGCGGACTTCGCGAGAGCCGTGGCTCGCGCGAAGGACGCGGGGCTGTTGTCGCGCACCGGCAAAGGTCGCCGCGGCGTCTCTCCCCGTGTAGTCGATCATGTCAAGGGCCACGTCCCAGCCCAGGTCCATGGTCGCACCCGCGTCGTCGTCTCCGGAAGTCTCGGCGATGACTATGTGGTCGCTAGGCTCCTGCACCTCGATAAACGACAGACGAGGCCCGAGATAGTGAGGCAGGCCTGCGTGAGCCACGTAAACCTCGCCGGGATGGACATCGATCCGGTGAAGAGAGCCCCGGATAGCGAAGTTGTCGTGGCGGTTTACGGCCTTGGCGAACCAGGCACGGTCGATCCCTGGCTTGAACCCGATCCCCGCGTAAGCCGGTTCGGTGCCGTCGCCGGGGGTGTCGAGAAAGATCCACGCCTCCGTCTTTCCAAAGCGCGAACCGAGATGCCGTTGTGCCCACGCGCGCGTCGGGTGAGCGTGGCAAGGTACCGGCCCCTTCGGCGAGAGGAGCTTGACGAGAACGCCGGTGATTGATCCCCAGCGCTCTGCAAAGCTCGCCCCGACCATCTCCTCAGGCAGAGCCTCCACGAGGTCCTTGAGCGAGATCGGCCCGACGCCAGGCAGATCTATCGAGCTAAGCCCCTGGGATGCCCCGCTGGGATCTGTGTTGTTGGCGCAGGTGCACGAACCGACCCAGTCTTCAGACCAGTAGTCGTCTTTGCCTTCGGAAAGACCGCGGAACGCTCGCGTCAGCGAGCCTCCGTCGTAAAAGCGGTACAAAGGGTGGTAATCGAAACGCAGTGGTCGCCTAATCGCCTCCCGTAGCTGATCAGTCCGCTCTTCCATTCCGTAGACCCCCTGTCGACATTTGCCGTGCGACCTGAAACTCATTCTTAATCGCGCAGTACGCTGTCAGCCACCGGAGCCGGCTGGCAACTCCGCCTGCGCACGGTTGGCTCCAGCGGTCTCGTCTCCAAGACCACTGACGACTCGAGCCGCCTCGGGCTGACCTATCGTGCCCGACGATCTCGGCAAAGCCGGCTTTGGCGCTCGAGGTCCCGCCTCAAGCGAGCACGCGTCGGCGGAAGTTCCGTAGGCCGAGAGTCAAGAACGCGACGAAGAAGGACGAGAGCAAGGGGTAGACGACGTAGAGGTGCATGTGCGAGGAGTCGGTCAGCGCGGCTCGCATCCCCTCGGTTACATAGATGAGCGGGTTGACGAGCACGAGGATTTGAAGCCAGTGGAACCTGCCGATGTGTACCGGCGACAGCCTGGTCCACTGGTAGTAGGTGCCCCCGAGAAACGTGATCGGAAGCACGATGAAGCCGAACATGAGCCCGATGTTGCGGGGCTGAAACGCCGTGCCAAGGAGAAGGCCCAGCGACGACATCGCAAGGCACGCGAGTGGGATCAGGGTCACGAGGATCCACCAGTGGAAACGCAGATGGGCCTCGACGCCCGGGGCGTGCACGACAGCCGCGATCGGAAAGACGAGAAGCGCGGACAACAGGCCCTGCGCGGACGCGGACAATATCTTGGCGATGGCCACTAGCCAGATCGGGCAGGGCGCCTGGACACGGTCCTCGATCTCCCGCGTGAAGCCGAACTCCTGCGACATGGTCAGCGCCACAGCCTGGACGCCCTGGAACATGATCGATATCGCGACGACGCCCGGCACGAGCACGGTTGCGAAGGCTGACTCGGCGACAGCGGCGGCATGTCCGTGGCCGGAGCTGCCGACGCCCTGACCGATCGTGGGGAAGACATAAAGAAACACGAACACCAGCAGGAAGGGCTGGATGACAGTGCGCAGGCAGAAGATGACGATGTCCTTGCGCAGCACCACGAGGTCGCGCCGCATGAGTGCCCCCAGCGCGCTCCGGCTGGTGGTGAACGTCGAACGGACCGCGCCGAGTCCGATCTCGTGGCGGTAGGCGACGAGGCCGGCGGTCATCGCCGCGTCGGCTGCCGAGATCTCCTTGGCTGTGGGCGCCGGTGCCACGCCGCCGTCGGCGGAGGTTGTGGTCGTCACCATCAGTCTCGCAGCTCGTTGCCGGTGAGGGCTATGAACACAGTCTCGAGCGTCGGCTCGGAGATCGAGAGGTCGCTCACGACTATCCCGGCATCCTCAGCCACGTTCACGACCCGTGGTAGCAAGCCGTGGCCTAGGTTGCGCACGTAAAGCTCGACCCCACCGTCGACGAGGCGCGTTCGGACCGCCCCCTCGACGTTTCCCTCGAGCAGTTCGGCCAGCGCTCGAACGTCGCCCGGGGTCCGCACGGTCACGATCGTGTCCGCGTCGATTCTCTGCTTGAGTGTTGCCGGCGTGTCGAGGGCGAGGATCTTGCCGTGATCCATGATCGCGACGCGGTCACAAAGCTGGTCCGCCTCCTCCATGTAGTGAGTTGTCAACATGATCGTTTGGCCCTGGCGGTTCAGATTGCCGAGGATCTCCCACAACGCGAGGCGGCTCTGCGGGTCGAGCCCGGCCGTTGGCTCGTCCATGAAAAGGACGGCGGGGCGGTGGAGGATCGCCCGGGCGACCATGAGCCGCTGTGCCATGCCGCCGGACAGGGCGTGAACGCTTGCCTTGGCCCACTTGGACAGCACGAACTGCTCGAGCAGCTCGTCGGCGACGTGGCGCGCCTGGCGCTTGGGAACGCCGAACAAAAGGCCGTGGAAGTAAAGGTTCTCCCAGACGGTGAGCGAACGGTCCAGGGTGTTCTGTTGTGAGACGACGCCGATCAGCTGCTTTGCCCGCGCGGGGTGGGCGATGACGTCGATGCCGCCGACGTGTGCTTCGCCGGAGGTCGGGACCACCCGCGTTGTCAACATGCCGGCGGTGGTCGTCTTCCCAGCGCCGTTTGGCCCGAGCAGGCCGAAGATCTCACCGGGGTGCACGGTGAGATCCAGCCGGTCCACGGCTGCAAAGTCGGTGCCCGGGTAGACCTTGGTGAGCTGCGAGGTCCTGATGATCTCGCCGCCCACGCGCAACGCAGGCACGACGATGGCTGTCTGGTCGATGGCCGCCAGGACGGAGGTCTCCTTTCGCGCTTGCGGTGGCCATCACTCTAACTTGAAACGTTCCTTCTGCCACGGGCGGCTGGAAGCAAGTCCACGTCCAATCCAACGGCGTGTTCCCTTCGTACAACTTGCGATGGAGAACCTGAGAATCCCGAAATAGTCCTTATAAGCCGCTGGGTATTCCCAAGGGCGCAATTTCAACAACGCCGCGAGCGAACCGCCCAGGTCGGAGACGGACGTCCGCTAAGAATGGAGTTAACCGTGTGGTCCAGAGGAATTGCCGGCGTCGTGCTGTGCCTGGTCGGTGCCGTATGGGTCGCGCAAGGGATCGGCGCGATGCACGGATCTTCGATGAGTGGTCATGGTGGGTATGCCGCCCTTGGCGTCGTCGTGATCGTGATCGGCTTCGCGCTGCTCGTATGGGCGAATCATGTCCGGAGGGGTCGCATGAGGCCAACAACCTGACATCTCGACCGTGAGCGATCAAAGATCATCTCTCTCGTTGTTGCGAAGTCCGGCAGCCGACGCTCCTCGGCAAACGACACGACTCGCTTCAAACTCACGGAGGAGCAGTTCGTTCACTCACTGGGGGCTCGTCACCGAGGCCGGGGTGAGCCGAGGCGACACGCCGTGAAGGCCACCCTGTCCCGATGACGGAAGTGTCCGAGTGATTTTGCGGCACAATCCCTATCGCCGGAAGATACGTAGTGCCGCTCGAACCCGCCCCGAACGACCCCATTTCGGCCGATCGCGCGAGGTTCCCAGGTTCCCACTTGTTGATGTCAATGGCCAGCACAACAGACAGCCAGTTCAGCGAGCGCAACGCCTGACCACCGTTAGGAGAACCCGTCTGCAGCCTGTCGAGCGGCTGTCCTCCGAGTCGCGGGCGCTTGGCGTCCTGGGCGAACCGTGGCCAGAAGCACGAAGCGGCAGGCGTCTCGCGCGATGTCGGCTCTCGGCCCTACTCCTCGGATGGCGCCTCTCGGTCGATTACCTCCTCCTCGCTTCGTCCAGCTCTCGATTCGCGACGACGGCGTCGGAGCAGCAGATCCCGCCCATGGGTCCGGACTCATCGGTCTCAGAGACCGCGTGGAGGCGTTCGGCGGAACGATCGAAATTGCAAGCGCTGAGGGAGCTGGAACTTCGCTTCTCGTCACCATACCTATCGAGCGTCACTAGCACTAGGCTGAACCCCACCCGGCCGAGTACGTTCGGCAAGAGCGTCCGGGCGTCGGTTGCCAGCGCCGTCGAAGGTCACCGGTCGGCGACTTTGACGAGCAGCTTGCCCCGGTTGTCACCGCGCAAAAGCCCGATGAAGGCTTTCGGCGCCTGCTCGAGCCCTTCGACCACGTCCTCGCGGTAGGCGAGCCGGCCCTCGGCGTACCAGCGCAACAGCCGGGCCAACGCCGCCTTGTAGCGGTGCACGTAGTCGCTGACGAGGAAGCCTTCCATGCGCGCCCGGTTGATGATGAGGAAGCGCAGGCTGTCCGGGCCACCGCGGGGCGGAACCTGGTTGTACTCGGCGATCTGGCCGCAGATGACGATCCGCGCTCCGATTGCCAGGTGCCGGTGCACCATCGACGAGACGGAGCCGCCGACGTTGTCGAAGTAGATGTCGACTCCGCCTGGGCACTCGCGTGCGAGCAGCTTCGACACGTCCTCGGTCTTGTAGTTGATCGCCGCGTCGTAGTGGTAGAGCTTCAGCACGTCGTCGACTTTTTGGTCGGCCCCGGCGATGCCGACCGTGTGACACCCGCTCAACTTGGCGAGCTGTCCGACGATCTGGCCAACTGCCCCGGCCGCCGCCGAGACGACGACGGTGTCGCCGGCGCGGGGACGGCCGATGTCGAATAGCCCGAAGTAGGCGGTGAGCCCGGTCATCCCAAGCACGTGCAGAGCCGTCGTGATCGGTGCGGCGTGCTCGTCGATGCGCCGCAAGGTATAGGCGGGAGCGGTCGCGAACTCCTGCCAGCCGAAGGTGCCGAGCACCACGTCTCCGGGCGAAAGGCGCGGCGTGCGGCTCTCGACCACCTCGGCGACGGCTTGCGCGAACATCACCTCACCGATTCCGACAGGCGGGGCATACGAGCGCACCTTGCTCATCCGACCCCGCTGGTAGGGATCCAAGGAGAGCCACAGCGAACGGACGAGCACTTCGCCGTCTGCCGGCTGTGGCAGCGGGGAGTCGACGATCGAAAAGTGCTCCTCGGTCGGCTCACCGTCGGGTCGGGTGGCCAGCACGACTTGGCGGTTGGCGGTCGGAAGCAGGTGAGCGATCATAGCTGGAGCGAGTTCACCTCCAAGTACTCGCTGATGGCCAGGTAGCCATTCTCGCGGCCGTGTGCGCCTCCGATCCGTGACAGGAATTCGGCGCGTTGTTCCCGCGGTGTTGAAGACCGGGAGTCGAAAGCCGCTCTCGCCGCCGCCACTGCTCGGTCGGCGTCTTCGCGCGAGGCATCGGGGACCGTGGCGATCACGTCCTCGGTAGTCGGGTTGATGACCTCGATCGAAGAATCGGACTTTGGGGACACCCAGCCGCCGTCGATGAACAGAGCGTCGCGGGTCAAGCTCGCCATCGAGATGCTCACTGGTCTCTCATCGCTCCTTTCGTGGGCGGATCGATAGTTCTCGCCGGGCGCGGGTCGTCGCTGTAAACCTTCTCGCCGCCGAACAGCCGACGGCGCCGGTCCCAAGGAAAGAAGATGACGACCCGCCAGCTCTCGGTCTGCATCGAGGGCGCAACTCCGAGCCACTCTTTGGTGTGCGTTCCCGTCACACGGGCTTCTTCGCAGACTCCTTGTGGTCCGATGACTATGTCGGTCAAATCGAAGTGGATGTCGGGAAAGGCGCTGAGGAGCTCAGTGTAAAAGCGCCTCGCCCCGTCGTGTCCCTCCCAACGGTGACCCGTCTGGGGGAACTCGTAGACGCAGTCCTCGCTGAGGGTCGAGATCAGTCCCGGGAGATCGCGTCGGTCCTCGGCGATCGAGTGGCGCTGCCACAACGAGCGGATCTCGTCGTACTCGTCAGGTGTCAGCTCGCGCCGGATGAGCTCGATCACGGCATGGCGTTCGGTGTGCGGGGGCCGCTCTCCCGTCGTCATAAGACGAGTTCCGCCATCGTCTCGAGTGTCAGCGGGTCGTGCGACTGGACGATCAGTGTCGTCACGCCGCTGTTGCGCCAGGCGTCGAGCCGCTCGGCGATCCGCGCCCGTGGGCCGACGAGCGCCACATCGTCGACGAGCTCGTCGGGGACTGCCGCGGCGGCTTCTGGCTGCCGGCCCGACAGGTAGAGGTCCTGGATGCGGGCGGCAGCCGCTTCGTAACCGAAGCGGCTGACGAGGTCGTTGTAGAAGTTCTTCCCCTTGGCTCCCATCCCGCCGACATAGAGCGCCAGCATCGGCCGTACCTTGTCGCGGGCAGCTTGTAGGTCGTCGTTCAAGACGACCATCACCGAAGCCGCCACGTCGAATCCGGCTCGTGTCGGCAGGCCGAACGCCGCTGAGGCATGTTCTGGGGAGTAGAAGATCGGCAGCCAGCCGTCAGCGATCTCGAATGCCAAGGCGACGTTCTTCGGCCCAATGGCGGCGAGGTAGATCGGGATCTCCGCTCGAAGCGGCCGCATCATCAGCTTGAGCGGTTTGCCGAGCCCGCTCGCGCCCGGACCGGAATAGGGGATGGCGATCTGCGAACCGGAAAGCTCGACGGTCTCGCGCCTCAGCGCCCGCCGGACCACCTCGACGTATTCGCGCGTGCGGACGAGAGGCTCGCCCCAGGGCTGGCCGTGCCAGCCCTCGACAACCTGTGGGCCAGATGTCCCGAGCCCGAGCAGGAAGCGGCCCTCTGACATGAGATCGAGGGTCGCCGCAGTCATCGCCGTGTTGGTCGGGGTGCGCGCCGACATCTGCAACACGGCTGCTCCGACGTTGATGGTCGACGTCGTCGCCGCCAGCCACGACAGCACCGTCACGGCGTCGGTGCCCCACGCCTCGGCGGCCCACGCCGAGGCGTAGCCGACGCTCTCGGCGTGCCGCGCGAGGTCGATGAGGGCGCGCGGGTTCGTCCCGGGCGCCGCGTAACCCATCGAAAAACCAAGGCGCATTGTCACCTGCACGAACTGTGCTTTGAAGTAGGGCTGACGTGTCCGGCGCGGCCGGTCACCCCGCCGCGCCGGACACGCCCGTTAACCGATCAGCTGGTAGACGTGAGACTCTTCGGTGGAAGCGACGTCTTGCCGGTGTACAACTTGATCGGGCCACCCCCCGGGCCCGTCACCTCGACTTTGGTGAGCGCTATGCCACCGATCCAGCTGCCCGTCGGTGTGACGGCCTTCGGCGCCGAAGTGGTTAGCTGTGTCACCTCTTCGCCTTCGAAGCCGTAGTGCACTGAGGTCCAGTACGAGAGGGGCACGAAACCGGGGGTGACGAAGTTGTGCCCGGCCTTCTCGATCGCCGCCACCAAGCTCTGACGCGTCAGGTTCTGACCTGCGGCCTCGAGTGCTTGCACGAATGTGTACGCGAGAGCCACTCCGTACTGGGTGTTCCCATCGAGGCCGTACTTCTTCCAGACCGAGGGAGCGTACTTCTTCAAGAGGGCGATCTCCGTCTTCACCCACGGATTTGAGGTGTAGGACTCGGGCGCGAAGTACGACACCGAGATCACCCCTTTCAAAAGTCCCGTGGCGGCGGCCGCCTCGGCGCCGGTGCCACCTCCGGCCTTAGTGAACGCCTCAAGCAGTGGTCCGACCGTCGGCGCGTCAGCGCCGACGCTCGAGATCACGTACTGGGGGAAGTAGTTGATCGCCGCTGCTGGCAGCATGGCGAGAGCCGTCGCGGCAGGGATTGTCGCCATCGCCACGACCTGGGCACCGGCCGCCTTGAGCGCTCCCATCTGGTCGGCGAGCACCCCCGACAACGTCGCCGCGTCGTAGGTCTGCTGCGAGACAACCGAGGAGGCGGGGATCTCCCAGTCGAGTCCCTTGACGAAGTCCTGGCCGAACTCGTCGTCCTGGTAGAGGTAGCCGACCTTCTTCCCGGCGAAGTGCGCCTCTATATACGCGCCGAGGATCTTGCCTTCGATGGTGTACGGCGGCTGCCATCCGAAGCTCCACGGATACTTCGGGTTGTTCCAGCAATTGCAGCCGGACTCGATGAACAGCTGCGGCACCTTCTCGGAGTTGAGGTAGGACTGCACCGCCAACTGCGTCGGCGTGCCGAGCGAGCCGACGTCAGCAAAGATGTTGTCCTGCAAGACGAGCTTGCGGGTCAAAGTGGCGGTGTTCGCGGGGTTGTAGCCGTCGTCGAGGAACGTGTAGTGGATCTTCCGTCCGTATACCCCGCCCTGGGCGTTGACCCAGCTGAAGACCGCGTCCATGGCGGGCGCGATCTCGTCGTAACCCGGTGCTGCCGGGCCGGTGAGCGGAACGGTCGCCCCGATTAGGATCGAGTTGCCACTAACGCCGGGCGTGGACGACGCTGAAGTCGCCGAGGTGAATACCGTCGTCGCCAGCATCGCCGCCATCGTCACTGCCGTGAGCGGTACCCAACGGGCCAACTTGTTGTGGTCCCTCCGTTGCATCGTTGCTCCTTTGTCCATGTTGTTTTGAGCGCTAAGTCCTCATTGCCGTGATTGACCGCTCACGAGCGCGTTGATAGGTGCTCGAATGGCTGGGGTGGGGATGCCGCCCGCGCGAACCGGCGCGCGAGCGGCCTGGAAACCTGGCGCCATGTCCAACGAAAGCCCCCTTGGATACCAGCCGGCGCTGCAATCACCACGACAATCAGCACCGCGCCGAAAATGATAGTCGCAAGGTAGGCGTTGGCGCCTGCGCCAAGGTTGAAGTGGCTCGAGAGCGAAGTCGACCACTGCGGGACATAGACGAGTACGATCGCCCCCCACACCATCCCGATCAGGCTGCCCGTTCCGGCGAGAACCATCGCGGCGAGCAGCTGGATCGACAAGGTGAGCGGGAACTCGCCCGTGTTGACTACGCCGGTCGACAAGGCAAGAAACGCACCGGCAAGGCCGGCGCAGCCTGCTGAGACGGAAAAGGCGATCACCTTGGTGCGGGCGACGTGCACGCCGGATAGCGCGGCGGCGACCTCGTTGTCACGTACCGCCCGGAACGACCGTCCGAAACGGCTGCGGACGAGATTGGCGAGCAGCAGGACGGTGATCAGCGCCCCGAGAAGCTGAATCCAAGTCAGCCACTCCTCGGGGTTGATCGATCCCGGTGCTGTCGGCACGGTGGTCGACAGGCCCTGGTCGCCGCCGAAGACACTGCTCCACTTGTCGGCGATCGGTGGCAGCGCCAGGGCCATAAGAAGCGTCATGCCGGCGAGATAGGGGCCCTTGAGACGCGTCGCTGTCACCCCGACGGCGAGGCCCAACAAGGCCGTCGCTCCGATCGCGCAGACGAGCTCCAGAACGAAGTTGATCTGGGTGTGGGTCATGAGCAACGCCAGCGTGTAGGCGCCTACCGCCATGAACCCGCCGTGTCCGAGCGAGATCTGACCGCTGAGGCCGGTGAGCAGGCTCAGCCCGCAAAGGGCGATGAAGTAGAGGGCGATCTCGCCGACGAGGTAGTCGTTGTAGGCGCTGAGGGCGTTGGTCAGGAAGTACAAAGCGGCTCCGGCGATGATCGCCAGTGCGATATGCCGCACGAGGGGCTGGCGCGCCATCGCCTGGGCGGCGCGTCGGGCCGGCCCGTCGGCGACGACGCCAGCTGCGACCGGCGCGCTCGGTGACTCGCTCAACTCAAACCTGACGTGCCGGCGGGCGGGCGAAGATTCCCTCAGGACGCGCCATCAAAGCCACGGTGAGCAAGACCAACGCACCGAGCGGCTCCAGGCCGGAACCGAGATAGCCGCCGACATAGGAGATCGTGAGACCGGTGATCAGTCCGCCGGAGAGAGCGCCGACCGGGCTCTCGAGACCGCCGATGACCGCCGCGGTGAAGGCGTAGATCAGGTCGAGGTCCATGAAGTAAGGGCTGAACGAGCTCGTCGGCGCGGTCAGCAAACCGGCGAGCGCCCCGGCCATCCCGGCGAGCGCCCAGCCGAGGGTGAGCATCACACCGACCCGCACACCCAAAAGGCGCGAGGTTTCCCGGGCGAGGGCCGAGGCGCGCATGCGGAGTCCGAGCGCGGTCAAGCGGAACAGGACGAGCATCGCGCCCAAAAGCACGAGCACGGCGACGACGATGAACACGTCGAAATGCGAAAAGGCGATGTGGGTATGTCCGATGACGAGGCCGCTTTGGGAGAAGGCGGCCGGAAAGCCTCGCGCCGAGTTGCCGTAGACCGCCCCGGCGATCCCCTCGAGCACGATCAACAATCCGATCGTGACGATCACCGGGTTGAGCTCGGAACGACGTGCCAAGGGACGGATCAAGATGCGTTCGGCGGCCACTCCGAAGACGAAGCCGACCGCCAAGACGGCGACGAACACCCACCAGTACGAGACCCCGTCGTTGAGCAGACTGAAAGCGATGAAGGTGGTCATCATGCCCATCGCCCCTTGGGCGAAGTTGATGATCCGGGTTGCCCGGTAGATGATCACCAATGCCAGCGCCAGGGCGGCGAACACCATTCCTTGGGTGACGCCGTTCAGGGTGTAGTCGACGAACAGGCTCATCTCGTCCTCAAAAACCCAGGTAGTGATGGCGGAGGGCGGAGTCGTTTGCGATCGCCTCCGCCGATTCGGTGGCGACAACCTCGCCCAGGTTCAAAACGATCGCCGTCTTCGAGACCGACAAGGCGCTGCGGGCGTTCTGCTCGACCAATACGACCGCCATCTCCGAGCCTTTGGTGCGCTCGGAAAGGAGCTGCATCAACTGGCGCACGACGAGTGGGGCGAGTCCGAGCGAAGGCTCGTCAAGCAGCAACAGCCGCGGCCTCGAGATCAGCGCCCGGCCGAGGACGAGCATCTGGCGCTCGCCGCCCGACAGCGCTGATGCGTGACGATGGCGGAACTCGCCGAGTCGCGGAAACAGATCGTAGATCTCGGCCAATGCGGGGCGCCGTTCCCGCGCCCGGAGACACCACAGCGTGGCGAGTCGCAGGTTCTCCCCGACTGTCAGCTCTTCGATGACCCCACGGCCTTCGGGGACGTGGGCTACACCGCGGCGGGCAACCATCTCGACCGGTCGGCCGATCAGTTCTTCGCCTGCGAATCGCACCGATCCGGCGCGCGGCTTGACGAGGCCGCTGATCGTCCGCAACAAGGTCGTCTTGCCCGCTCCGTTTGCCCCGAGCACCGAGGTGATCTCGCCGGGGGGGGCGCGCAGGCTGACGGATCTGAGCGCCGCGATGGCGCCGTAGGAGACGCTGAGATCGTCGACTTCAAGCATCGGCCACCGCCTCGTCCTGGACCTCGCGCACATCCTCACCGAGGTAGGCGGTCGTCACCTCGCGGTTTGCCCGGATCTCGAGCGGAGTTCCGTCGGCGATCAGACGGCCGAAGTTGAGGACGATCACCCGGTGGCACAGCGACGTCACGAAGTCCATGTGGTGCTCGACGATGAGAACGCCCATGCGCTTGGTGAGGTCTCTCACGAGCGCGACGAGTTCACTCATCTCCCGATCGGACAGTCCGCTCGCGGGTTCGTCCAACAACAGCATCGTCGGCTCTGAGTTCAAAGCGCGAGCTAGTGCCGCTCGCTTTTGGATGGCGTAGGGGAGGGTCGCCGGGTAGCGCCCGGCGTACTGGCCGATGCCGAGCTCGTCGAGCAGCGACTGGGCGGATTGGGCGAGGCGCAGCTCTTCACGGCTTGAACGCCAGATGCCGAGCATCGCAGAGGCGAAGTCGGCATGAAGGCGCGCCTGGGCACCGAGCATCACGTTCTCGAGAAGCGACAGCCCGTGGCAGAGCCCGACGCCTTGCAAGGTGCGGGCGATACCGAGCTTGGAGAGATCGTGGGGACGCCGCTTGGAGAGGGCAACACCGTTGTAGGAAATCGACCCACTAGAAGGGCGGATGAAGCCGCAGATGGCGTTGAAAAGAGTCGTCTTCCCGGCGCCGTTCGGCCCGATCAGGCCGACGATCTCGCCGTCGCGGACTTCCATCGAGACGCTGTCCAACGCGCGCAATCCGCCGAACTCGACCGAGAGCTCGGAGATCGAAAGGAAGCCAGACGACGGCTCCGCCTTGGCCGGACTCAGCGCGGTTGCACTCATCGCGAGCTGCTTCCGCGCGGCGGCCGGCTAGGAGCCGTCACTTCGAAGCCTCAGGGGCGAACATCTCTCGGAGGGCGGTCTTCTTGAACTTTCCGACGGCCGTCTTTGGTATCTCGTCGACGAACTCGAAGCGGTCTGGCAGCCACCACTTGGCGAACTGTGGTGCGAGGAAGTCACGCAGCTCCGCGGCATCGCACGTACAGCCCGGCTTCAGGGCGACGACGGCGAGCGGCCGCTCCTGCCACTCCTCATCGAAAGAGGCGATCACCGCCGCCTCGGCGACCGCTGGGTGTGCCATCAGCCGCGTCTCGAGCTCGACCGAGGAGATCCACTCGCCGCCTGACTTGATGACATCCTTCGTGCGGTCCTTGATCTGGATGAAGCCTCGCGGATGGATGGCGACTATGTCGCCCGTCTTGAACCAGCCATCGTCGCTCCAGCGATCCGCGGCCTCCGGGCAGTTGTAGTAAGACGAGGCGATCCACGGGCCGCGCACCTCGAGCTCACCCATCGTCTCGCCGTCCCACGGGACCTCTTTGTCATCGACCCGTGCCCGCACCTCGACGAAGGGAAGTGGCAGGCCGGCCATGGCGGCGAAGTCGTACTTCGTCTCGTCGTCCGCCGAGCGCAGGTCTCCCACGTAGTCGGTTGTCGAGCCGACCGGCGATGTCTCGGTCATGCCCCAGCCCTGGATGACGACGATCCCGTGGCGCTCCTTGAAGGCCTTGATCATCGAGCGCGGGACCGCCGCGCCACCGACGAGCATGGCGCGCAGCGAAGACACGTCCCAGCGGCCGGGGTTGTCGTCGAGCATCTGCAGGACGCGCAGCCAGATCGTAGGCACCCCGGCGGTGAAGGTGACGTGCTCTTCGCTGAAGTCGTCGAGCAGGCTCTCGGGGTCGACGTGCGGTCCGGGGAAGACGAGCTTGGCGCCGATCATCGCCGCCACGTAGGGGTAGCCCCAGGCGTTGACGTGGAACATCGGCACCACCGGCAGCACCGCGTCGCTCTCTTGCAGTGCGAGCCCCAGCGGGACAAGCGTCTTTACCCCGAAGGCGTGGAGGACCGTCGAGCGGTGCGAGTAGACGACTCCCCTTGGTCGACCGGTCGTTCCGCTCGTGAAGCACATCGCCGCTGCCTCGCGCTCGTCGAGACCCGGGTCTTCCCATTCGTCAGGGTCGACTGAGGAAAGCAGGTCTTCGTAGGAGTCCTCGACGACGAAGACGTGCTCGAACGAGGTCTCGTTGCGGATCGCCTCGTACAACGGGAGCAGGCTCTTGTCGACGATCAGGACGCGGTCTTGGGCGTGATTGGCAATGTAGGCGACGTCAGAGGGGTGCAATCGCAAGTTGATCGTGTGCAGCACGAACCCGCCGCACGGCACGCCGAAGTAGGCCTCCATGTGCTGGTAGTGGTTCCAGCACAGCGTGGCGACGCGATCGCCGCGCTCTAGTCCGAGGTGTGAAAGTCCAACCGCGAGCTGCTTGGCGCGCCGCGTCATGTCGGCGTAGGTGTAGCGATAGAAGCTCTTGTCGGGGAGCCGGGTGACGATCTCGCGGCCGCCGAAGAATCGCTCGGCGCGCCGCAAAAGCGGCGGCAGGGTCAGCTGGAAGTCCATCATCTGCCCGTCCACGGCTACCCCCGGTTCCAACTGCGCTCGCGAGGCGCCTTGCCTGCGGGCGTTGCTGCCAACCTCAGCACCTTCACCGCCGCCCCTCAGATTGCCTCGTCGCGCCTCAGTCGAGCAGCGCGCTCGCCACGAACGCCCGCTGGCGCTGGGCGTAGCCGCCGAACGCCTGGATCGCGAGGGCGCGCTTGTAATAGCGATGCAGAACGTGCTCCCAGGTCATCCCGAGCCCGCCGAGTACTTGGATCGACCTCTCGCAGGCGGCGACGGCGGCGTCTGCGGCGTAGGCCTTGGCGGACACTGCGGCCAAGGCGGCGTCTTTTTCGCCTTCGCTAACGCACCAGGCCGCCCAGTAGGCGAGCGAGCGGGCGAGCTCTGTTTCGACGTAAGTGTCGGCGAGCTTGTGCGACACCGCCTGGTAGACGCCGATCGGTTTTCCGAACTGCTTGCGGGTGCGGGCGTGCTCAACGCCGATCTCGAGGACGCGCTGGGCGATGCCGACCGACTCGAGCGCCAGCGCGGCAAAACCACGTTGGCGGACGGCCGCCGCGACTTGCGGGTCGCTGACCGTGACCACCTCGTCGACGAGCTCTTTGTCGGGCGCGGGCAAGTCGTCGAAGGCGACGCTGTAGGTGGCTTCCCCGGCGGCGAGTCGCGCCAGTTGGTCCGAATCGAGCGCCGGTAGCGCAAGCCCGACCGCTGTGACGAACGGCCCCGGATAGCGGGCCCGGCCGAATTCTTCGAAGACGACCGCCTCGTCGATCAGACCGAGGCCGGACCCGCCCGCCGATTCGGGGACCGAGACCCCGGTCCAGCCGAGCTTCGCCAGCTCCTGCCATTCAGAGCGATCCCATTCGGCAGTCTCGGGGTAATGCGCGGCGAGATAACGGCGTACGTCGCGCCGCAGCATCTCCTGTTCTTCACTGAAAGCGAACTGCATCAGCGCGACCTCGGCAGTCCGAGCACCCGCTCGGCGATGATGTTGCGAAGGATCTCGCTCGTGCCGGCCTCGATCGTGTTCCCGCGGCTGCGCAGCTGCTGGTGGCGCCAGTAGCCGTCGTCCTCGCCGCCGAGGATCTCCATCGCCAGCTTGGCGAGCCGCTGGTTCTGCTCGGACCAGTGGAGCTTGGCGACCGATCCCTCAGGCCCGGGGATGCCGGTCTTTTGGAGCGCGGTCAAGGCACGATAGTTGGTCAGCTTCAGCGCCTGCAGCTCGATCCACTCCTCGGCGACTCGGTCGCGCACGAACGGGTCGTCCGAGGCGAGGCGGCGCGCGAGGGAGATCAGGCGATGCACCTGCGCGTCGAGCTGTCCGGTGAGAGCGATGCCGAAAGTTCCCCGCTCGTGGAGAAGCGTCGTCATCGCCACCTGCCAACCACCGCCGATCTCGCCGAGGAGGTTTTCCTTGGGCACCGAGACGTCGGTGAAGAAGATCTCGTTGAACTCACTTTCGCCGGTGATCTGGCGCAAGGGACGGACTTCGACGCCCGGCGCGTGCATGTCGACGATCAGATAGGTGAGGCCGGCCTGGCGAACAGAGGTCGGATCGCTCCGGCCGAGCAGGATGCAGAACTCGGCGAGGTGGGCGAACGAGGACCAAACCTTCTGGCCGTTGACCAAGAAGTCGTCGTTGCGGACTTCGATCCGGGTTCTAACCGAGGCGAGGTCCGATCCAGCATCGGGCTCGGAGAACCCCTGGCACCAGATCTCGTCGGCCGAAAGGATCGCCGGCAGGTAGCGCTTTTTCTGCTCGTCGGTGCCGTGGAACATGATTGTCGGCCCCGCCATGCCGAGCCCGATCGGGTTCATGTGGGCTGGCGCCTCGGCACGGGCGAGCTCCTCCAGGATGATCGCCTGGTATCCGAACGGCAACCCGCTGCCGCCGTACTCTGCCGGCCAGGTCGCTCCGGCGTACCCGGCGGCGTGGATCTTCTGGCTCCATTCGCGGCCGGGCTCGGCTGGCAGGTTCTCCTCAAGGAAGGACCGAGCCTGTGAGCGGAACGCGGCTTCCTCGGGGGTGTCGCGGAGATCCATCGCCGAAGACTACGACTTGTTCAAAAGCTCGTCACTACTGAACGCACGACGCGCCCCGTGCGCATGTCTGACAAGGCGGCGTCGAGATCGTCGAGCGTCACCTGCTTGGTGACGAGACCGCCGAGGTCGAGATCACCTGAAAGCGCCTTTTCGGCAAGCCGCGGGAAGTCTTCTCTCGGCAGGTGGTCGCCTCCGTGCGAGACAAGGAGGGTCAGTCGTCGGTCGAAAAGTCCCGCAAGCTCGACGACAGCCGATGTCTGTGGACGCGGCAGACCGATCAACACGTAGGTGCCGCCCGATCCGAGGGCGGCGATGCCGGCGGCGAAGGTCTCCGGCGTGCCGACGACGTCGAAGACGGCATCGAGTCCTTCTTCCCAGCCGCTCGCCGTGGCGCCGAAATGCCCTGCGGCGCCGGCGCGGCCTTCGTCTAGGTCGACTGCGTAGATCTCCTTCGCTCCGGCAAGACGCGCCCCCTGTACGACCGATAGGCCGACGGCTCCGCAGCCGATCACCGCCACGCGAGTTTCGGGCGCAAGATGCGCCGTCTCGAGCACCGACCCGGTCCCGGTCGCCACACAGCAGCCGATCAGGCAGGCTTCGGCGGGCGGGAGCTCGGGCGGATAGGTGATGGCGGCCGACTGGTGGACGACGGCACGCGTGGCGAGCGTGCCGAGGCCGAGCATCAACGACAGCTCCGTTCCGTCTGTAAGCGAAGGTCGGCTCTCCGCCGTCGCCGGCCGCCGGCAGCGGCGCGGCTCGCCGCGGCGGCAAGCGCTACAACGTCCGCAGGGGGAGCGCCAGGCGAGGATCACCCGGTCGCCGGTTTTCAGTTGCTCGACCGAGCTCCCCACTTCCTCGACGACGCCGGCCGCTTCGTGCCCCAAGAGCACCGGGAAGCGGTGTGCCCAGCCGGTTTCGAGCACGTGGAGGTCGCTGTGGCAGACGCCGCAGGCTTCGATTCGCACCACTACCTCGTCGGCCCCCGGAGGTGGGATCTCGATCGGCACGACGTCGAAGTTGCCCGGCATGCTGGCGACCGCCCCGCGGTCCATCTCAGGCGAAGGCGCTCTCGCCGGTGAAGGCCCGGCCGATGATCAGCTTTTGGATCTGGCTCGTCCCCTCATAGAGCGTCGAGACGCGGGCGTCGCGCAAGTACTTGCCGACCGGGTACTCGTCGATGAAGCCGTAGCCGCCGAAGATCTGTACCGCGTCGTTGGCGACCCGCACCGCCGTCTCTGAGGCGTGGAGCTTGGCGATCGAGGACTCCAGGGTGTGGCTCTTTGTCTGATCGGCCACTGCAGCCGCCCGCCAGGTGAGCAAGCGGGCGGCGTCGATGTCTACGGCCATCGTGGCGATCAGCTCCTGGATCAACTGGAAGCCGCCGATCGGCCGCCCGAAGGCGTTCCGCTCCTTGGCGTAGGCGATGCTCGCTTCGAAGCAGCCCTGGGCGATGCCGACGCACCCCGCGGCGAGAGAGATCCGCCCGGCGTCGAGCGCCGTCATCGCCACGCTGAAGCCGCGGTTGAGCTCACCGAGGCGGTTCGCGTCGGGGACGCGAACGTCTTGGAACGAAAGCTCGGCGGTGTCTTGGGCGCGGAGTCCGAGCTTTCCCTTGATCGGGTGGGCGGCGAAGCCTTCCGTGTCTGTCGGCACGAGAAAGCAGGTGATACCTCGCGGGCCCGCGCCACCGGTGCGGGCGAAGACGAGCGCCAGCGAGGCCCACGACCCGAGAGTGATGAAGGTCTTCGATCCGTTGAGAACCCAGTCGTCTCCCGACCGCTTGGCGTGGGTCGAGAGCGCCGCGGCGTCGGAGCCGCAGCCTGGTTCGGTGAGGGCGAAGCATCCGAGAACCTCGCCTCTTGCCAGTCGAGGCAGCCACGTCTTTTTCTGCTCGTCTGTCCCGAAGCGGTAGATCGTCTTTCCGACGAGTCCGACGTTGACCGAGACGATGCCGCGTACCGAGGAGTCGGCCTTGCCGAGCTCCTCGACGACGAGCGCGTAGGAGACGGTGTCGAGCGCGCTGCCGCCCAAGTCTTCGGGCCAAGTCGCACCGAGATATCCGACATCGGCGAGTTGCTGTACGACTGATCGGTCGAGCTGTTCTGTGCGGTCCCACTCCCGCGCCCTCGGGGCGATCTCCCGGGCGGCGAAGTCACGCGCCGCATCGCGCAGCTCGACCTGCTCTGCCGTTAGCTCGAACACCATTGAGAACGGTAATCTACCCGTGACACCTTCGACGAGGGGGCGGGGATGCCTTTACTTGACGGCAAGGTTGCAATCGTCACCGGCGCGGCCCGCGGCATCGGAAGGGAGCACGCGTTGGCGCTCGCCGCCGCCGGGGCGCGCGTCGTCGTGAACGACCTCGGGACGGACCTTTCGGGGACGGGGAGCGACGAATCTGCGGCCAATCAAGTAGTGCAAGAGATCGAGAAGGCTGGTGGCGAGGCGATCGCCGACGGCGAGAACGTCGCCGACTTCGCCGGTGCCAAGCGGATGGTCGACCAGGCGATCGAGCACTACGGCCAGCTCGACATCCTCGTCAACAACGCCGGGATCCTGCGCGACCGGATGCTCGTCAACATGGAAGAAGCGGAGTGGGACGCGGTGATCGCTGTGCACTTGAAGGGTCACTTCGCGCCGACACACCACGCCGCGGCGTACTGGCGGGACCGTTCGAAGTCTGGCGCTGAGCTGCACGCCAGGGTGATCAACACCTCGAGCCCTTCGGGAGTGTTCGGAAACGTCGGGCAGGCGAACTACGGAGCTGCCAAGGCAGGCATCGCGGGCCTCACGCTGATCGCCGCGCAAGAGCTCGGGCGTTACGGCGTCACCGTCAACTGCCTGGCGCCGAACGCCCGCACCCGGATGACCGAATCGGCCTACGGCAACATCCCGGTCCCGGAGGGGTTCGACTTCCTCGACCCCAAACACAACTCGCCGATTGTCGTGGCGCTGTGTGCCGACGAAGCACAGCACATCACGGGTCAGGTGTTCTTGGTCCAAGGAGGCGCCGTCAACGCGCTCAAAGGCTGGGAGGATGGCGAGCTGTTCTTCTCCGAGAACGGCTGGGAGGCCGACTCTTTGTTGGACGAGTTGTTGAAGCACTACCCAGAGGGAGTCGCGCCGGCAGGGATGATCGAGTCGATGCAGCGCGCCGGCGGGCGGTCGATCAGGACCCTGTGAACTCGGTCGGCCGTCGCAACCTCGCCCGCCTCGCCGAGGAGGCGCGCGAGCGTCACGGCGACTACCCGGCGGTGTCCTTCGACGGGGAGTGGCTCGGATCAGGTGAGCTGTTCTCGCGCGCCGGGCGGTTGGCGGTCGGTCTTTCCGAGCGCGGCATCGGTCCGGGCGACCGAGTCGTCGTGACGATGGAAAACTCGCCCGACGTGCTCGTCGTCTACGACGCGGTCTTTCGCGCTGGTGCGGTGATCGTCCCGGCGATCTTCCTGCTGACCGCCGACGAGCTGCGACGAATCGTCTCCGACTCCGGTGCCGTCGCTGTCGTCACCTCACCGGCGCTGCGCCAGACGGTCGACGCGGCGACTTCGGGCATCGAAGGGCTGCGCCTCGTCGTCTCGCTCGGCGCCGAACTCGAAGCGCTCGAGGCGACCGACCCCGGCCCGATCGTCGGGCGCGATGACGACGACTTGGCCGCCTTGGTCTACACCGGCGGGACGACCGGCCGGTCGAAGGGTGTGATGCTGAGCCACGCCAACTTGTGGGAGGCCGGCCGCCAGGGCCAGGCGGTCGGCTACGTTCCAGGGGTCCGGCGCGGGCTTACCTGTTTGCCGCTCTCTCACTCCTACGGACTGCTCGTGCTCGGCGTGTCGCGTCACGCCCTCGAGCCGCCGGAGACGGTCTTGATGCGCTGGTTCGACGCCGGGAGCTGGCTCTCACTCGCCGCAGCCCATCGTGTCCAGATCGCGGCGCTCGTCCCCTCGATGCTCGAGCGGCTGTTGTCGGCACCGCTCGAGCGTTTCGACCTCTCCTCGTTGCAGGCGGTCGTCTCGGGCGCCGCCCCGCTTTCGCGCCGGTCAGCCGAGGAGTTCATGGCGCGGGTTCCGGGCGTCGAGGTGCGCGAGGGCTACGGGCTCACCGAAACGGCTGCCCTATGCGCAGCCAACCCGCCGGGCAAGCTGCGCCTCGGGACGGTCGGCCCACCGGTTCCTGGGACCGAGATCCGTCTTCTGGACGACGGTGGCGCCGAGGTCGGACGGGACGAGGCAGGGGAGATCTGCGTGCGCTCGGCCCACGTGATGGTCGGTTACTGGAACGAGCCGCAGCTCTCAGAGCGCGCCCTTTTAGGTGGGTGGCTGCGCACAGGGGACATCGGGCGGCTCGACGAGGCAGGCTACCTGTCGATCGTCGACCGGAAAAAGGACCTCATCTTACGAGGCGGATTCAACGTCTTTCCGAGCGATGTCGAAGAGGTGCTGATCTCCCATCCCGACGTCACGGCGGCGTGCGTGCTTGGCCGGCCCGATCCCCTCCACGGCGAGGAGGTGGTGGGCTTCGTCACCCTCAAAGACGGGTCGACGACTGGCCCCGACGAGCTGATCGCGTGTTCCCGCACTCGCCTTGCGGCCTACAAGTACCCTCGCGAGATTCACGTTCTTGACGCACTCCCGCTGACCCTGGTCGGCAAGGCCGACCGCCGGGCGCTGCGCCAGATGCTCACCGAACAAGGGGGAACCACATGACGACGACGTTGACGCTCGAAGAGCTGGCCGAGACCGGCGAGAAAGACATCGGTACGAGCCCGTGGCATGAGATCGACCAGGCGCGCATCGACCTGTTCGCCGACGCAACCGACGACCACCAGTGGATTCACGTCGATCCGAAGAAGGCCGCCAAGGGCCCCTTCGGGACGACCGTCGCCCACGGCTACCTGTCGCTCTCCCTCGTGCCCTTGATGCTCCACGAGATGATCTCGGTGAGCGACGCCTTCTTGGGCGTCAACTACGGCACCGAGAAGATCCGCTTCACCTCGCCGGTGCCGGTCGGCTCGCGCATCCGCCTCCACGCCAAGCTGCTCGGGGCCGAGCGCAAGGGACTAGGTGTCGTCTACCGCGTCGGCATCGAGATCGAGATCGAGGGCCAGCAAAAGCCGGCCGTCGTCGGCGAGGTCGTCTTCATGGCTTCAGGAGCCGTCGATGCCTGAGGCGGTGATCATCGACGCCGTGCGCACCCCGATTGGGCGCGCCGCCAAGGGCTCACTCGTCGACGCCCGCCCGGACGACCTCGTCGCTTTCGCCATCTCGGAGGTGGTCGATCGCGCCCAGGCACTCGACAAGGAAGAGATCCTCGACGTGATGGTCGGCTGCGGTTTCCCCGAGAAGCGCCAGGGGATGAACCTCGCACGCCGGGCCGCGTTGCTGGCGGGACTCCCAAAGACGGTGCCGGGAACGACCGTCAACCGGTTCTGTGCCTCGAGCCTGCAGACGATCCGGATGGCCTTCCACGCCATCCGCGCCGGTGAGGGCGACGCCTTCGTCGCCGCCGGGGTCGAGTCGGTGACGCAGGTGAACGGGCGTCCGGAGACCTTCGAGGAGCTGCATACGAAGCTGACCGGCGACGAGAACTCGATCGCCAACGTCTACATCCCGATGGGGCTCACCGCCGAGAACGTCGCCGAGCAGTGGAAGGTACCCCGCCACGAGATGGACCGCTTTGCCCAGCGATCCCAAGAGCGCGCCGTCGCCGCGCAGGACTCCGGGTTTTTCGACCGCGAAATCGTCGCCTATGACGGGGTGAGCAAGGACGACGGCCCGCGGCGCGAGTCGACGTTCGAAAAGCTCGCCACCTTGGCGCCGGCCTTCAAGACCGACGGCTCCGTCACGGCCGGCAACTCGTGCCCGCTCAACGACGGTGCTGCCGCTGTCTTGGTGATGAGCGACACCCGCGCACGCGAGCTCGGGATTAAGCCACGCGCCCGCATCATCGCCTCGTCGGTGTCGGGCGTCGAGCCCGAGATCATGGGGGTGGGGCCGATCGAGGCGGTGCGCAGGGTGCTCGACCAGGCGAAGATGACTCTCGACGATATCGACGTCGTCGAGTTGAACGAGGCCTTCGCCGCCCAGGTGCTGCCCGTCTGCTGGGAGCTCGGGATCGACCCCTTCGGCGAGAAGCTCAACCCGCACGGCGGCGCCATCGCTCTCGGCCACCCGTTCGGGATGACCGGGGCGCGGATCATGTCGACATTGCTTAACGACCTCGAGACGCTCGACAAGACGATCGGGCTCGAGACGATGTGCGTCGGTGGCGGCCAGGGGATGGCGATGATCGTCGAGCGGCTGTCCTGAGGGAACGGCGCCGTCTTGGAGCAGCTAGGCGGTCTGGCCACCGTCGACGAGCAACACCTGTCCGGTGACGTAGGCGCTCGCCTGCGACGCGAGAAAGGCGATCGCCCCCTTCAAGTCGTCGGGTCCGCCGAGCCGCCCGAGCGGGATCCGCTCGGCGAAGTCTTCCCCGAAGCGATCGAGGATCATCTTCGACATGTCCGAGGGAAACCAACCAGGTGCGATGGCGTTCACCCGGATGCCGCGGGGCGCCCACTTCCAGGCGAGGTCGCGGGTGAGCGAGACGACGCCACCCTTGCTCGCCGTGTAGGCGACGGCGTCCATCTCGCCGGCGCGCGAGCCGTGGAAGGCGGACGCCGAGGCGATGTTCACGATCGCGCCGCCGCCGTGCTCGAACATCGTGCGGGCAACCGCTTGGGAGACGAAGAACAGCCCGCTCAAGTTGACGTCGATCACCTTCTGCCAGCCATCGCGCGGGGTCTCCTCGGCCGGCGCCCCCCAGGAGGTGCCGGCGTCGTTGACGAGTACGTCGATCTGGCCGAACTCGGCGATCGTCGCTTTGATCAATGCATCGACGTCGTCGGGGTTGCGAACGTCACAGGCAAGCGCCAGCGAGCGCACCCCGAGCTTTTCGAGCTCGGCGGCGGTTTGTTGGCAGCGGTCGATCTTTCTGGCGCAGACGACGACGTTCGAGCCGAGCTCGGCGAGGGCCTCGGCCATCTGGCGGCCGAGGCCGCTTCCCCCGCCGGTGACGATCGCCGCCTGGCCCGACAGGTCGAACAGTTCTTGGACGCGCATCAGCCACCGAGAGTACTCAATTGAGCACGTCTCCTCTCGTGCCGAGCGAGTACTCAGAGCTGCGCGGCCGCTATCGCGCCTTCATGGAAGAGCACGTCTATCCGAACGAGGAAGCTCTCAGCCGGGAGGATGACGCCGCCGACGAGCTGATCGCGGAGCTACGAAAGCACGCCAAACAGCAGGGCCTGTGGGCGCCTCACCTCCCGCCCGAAGCGGGCGGGACCGGTGCTGGTTTTTTGGCCTACGCCGCGCTAAACGAGGAGATCGGGCGGGTGACGTGGGCGCAGTACATCTTCAACTGCCAGGCACCGGACGCCGGCAACGGTGAGATCCTTCACCTTTTCGGCACAGAAGAGCAGAAGCACACTTATCTCCGGCCCCTTGTCGGAGGCGACGCGCGCTCGTTCTTTTCGATGACCGAGCCCGATGTCTCGGGGGCCGATCCCACCGGATTGAGAACTACGGCGGTGCTCGATCAGGGCGAGTGGGTGATCGACGGGACGAAGTGGTTCGCGACCGCCGCCGAGGGCGCCACCTTCGGTATCGTCATGGCGGTCACTGACCCCGAGGCGGATGCACACCACAAGATGAGCCAGATCATCGTCCCCGCAGACGCAGAGGGCGTCGAGATCGAGGCAGTCCCGGTCCTCGGACATCGCGGGCGAGGCTGGTCGACCCACTGCGAGGTGCGCTACCGGTCGGTCCGCGTGCCGGAGGAGAACCTGCTCGGCCGGCGCGGCGACGGCTTCGCCATCGCCCAGGCGCGCCTTGGACCGGGGCGGATCCATCACGTCATGCGCTGGCTCGGGCAGATGGAACGGGCCTTCGAGCTGATGTGCGAGCGGTCCTTGGAGCGTGTCGCCTTTGGCGGCCCGCTGTCGGAGAAACAGAGCGTGCAGAACTGGATCGCCGAGTCGGCCGCCGAGATCCAGGCGTGCCGGCTCTTGACGCTCGACGCGGCACAAAAGATCGACTCAGGAAAAGACGCCCGGGTCGAGATCTCGCTCGTCAAGTTCTACGCGGCGAACGCCTTGTCGAGTGTCATCGACCGGGCGGTCCAGGTGCACGGGGCGCTCGGCATCACCGACCGTTCGCCGCTCTCGCACATGTATGCCATGGCCCGCGGGGCGCACATCTACGACGGCCCGGACGAGGTGCACAAGATGGTCGTGGCGCGGCGGATCCTGCGGGCGTTCTCCTCAGGCGAGGGCTACAGCTTCTCCTAGAAGGAGTCAGTGGTCAGTGGGCCGGCGGGCGCCCGGCACTCTCGCCGCTTCGATGGCGGGCCCCCGGCACGTTGGCGAAGCGGAAGGGCTCTGGCTCCCGGCCGGCTTGGATCGCCCACACCTCGCCCGGCTGGCCCTCTCGTGCCAGGTGGACGACGCAGCGGGCGACCTCGTCGGCGTCGAGGAGCGGAAAGCCCGCCTCTTCGAGCTCGGCGCGGGTCTGATCGATGAGCGGCGTGTCGACGATCCCCGGCGCCACGGCGCAGATCCGGATTCCGCGGGACTCGAACTGATGCGCCATCGAGCGCACGAAGCCGACGACGGCGTGCTTGGTGAGTGAATAGATCGGATCGGTCGGTAGCGGCGTAAGGCCGGCGAGCGAGGCGGTGGCGACGATCGCCGAGCCGGGTGACATCACCTGGGACATGCGACGCGCCCCGAAGACGACGCCGTCGACGTTGGCGCAGAGAATGCGCCGGTAGGAGGAGTCGGTGAGCTTGGAGAGGTCGCCCTCGCCGGTCGTGACGCCGGCGTTAAGACAGGCGAGATCGACCGGTCCGATAGCCGCCCAGGCGTGGGGATCGGAAACGTCGAACCCTTGGCCGAGGTCGAGGACGCGCACCTGACAGCCTTCGTCTGAAAGGCGTGCCGCGATGGCGGCTCCGATGCCTGAGGACCCGCCGGTGACGATGGCGGTCTCTGGGAACACGAGCTTAGAGTACGTGACGATGCGGATCGGACTCACCGTGCCCGTCGGCGGTGTCGCCCTCTCGGAGCTCTGTGAACTCGTCCGAGGCGCAGAGGCGTCCGGCTACGACAGCGCGTGGTCCGAAGAGTCGGTGAACCTCGATGGAGCTCGCCCGCCGGACTTTGTCTTATCCCGGACCGCCGGCGAGGCGTTGGCGACAGCGAAGCGGAACTTCGTTGCCTACGCTACCGTCTCGGTCTACACCGAGTTCTTCCGCTGGCTCGGCTGGTCGGAGGCGGTCGATCCGCTGGTCGCCGCCTGGCGAGCCGGCGACCGCGTCAAGCTCGTGCCAGACGAAGTCGTGAAAGAGATCCTTTCCCTCGGCCGCTCGACGAACAGCGCCGGCGCCTCGAGGAGTTCGGCGAGGCGGGCATCATGACGGCCGTCGTCACACCGATGGTGCCGCGCGCAGAGCTCGAGGCAGCGGTCGCGGGCGCACCATCGCCATGAGCGCCCTCGCAGCAGACCGAGACATCGTCACTACGGCTGACGAGGCGGAGCGCTGTGCTCGCCCGCCGCTCCTCATCCTCGATGTGCTGCGTGAATTTCTGGACGACAACGGACTTGGCTCTGGGCTGTTGCGTGTGTCGCGCGCCGGAGTCGTCGGATCCAACTTCAACTTCCTAATCGAGCGGGACGACGCGCGCTACGTCCTGCGCCGCCCGCCGCGTCCGCCGCTCCCACCGTCGGCGCACGACGTCGTCAGAGAGGCGCGCCTGCAACAGGCACTCAAGGGCGCCGGCATTCGCGTGCCGCGCATCCGCGCTGTCTGCGACGACGAGTCCTTGCTCGGCGTGCCCTTCTACGTCGCCGACTACATCGACGGCTACGTAGTCACGAGTTCTCTCCCTTCGGGACTCGACGACACGGCTTCCCGAAGGCGACTCGGCGAGGACCTCGTCGACGCGCTGGTCGAGATCCACTCGGTCGACGTCAACTCGCCTGAGCTGGCGCCGCTCGTCCGTCCGGGGAGCTACCTCGAGCGCCAGGTGAAGCGATTCTCGGGATTATGGGGGGTCAACGCCACCCGCTCGCTACCGCTCGTCGAGGAAGTCGGCGAGCGCCTAGCTGCGTCGCTTCCCGAGCCGCTGAGCCCGGTCGTCGTGCACGGCGACTTCCGGCTGGGCAACACGATCGTCGCCGCCGATCGCCCGGCGCGCATCGTCGCCGTCTTGGACTGGGAGATGGGAGCCATCGGCGATCCACGTGCCGACGTTGGATACCTGCTCGCTACTTATTCCGAGCCCGGTGGAGAGCAGAGCCCGCTCGGCACCTCGCCGGTGACCGCCTCGCCTGGCTTCCCGACGCGCCGCGAACTCCTAGCGCGCTACGAGGAGCAAAGCGGCATCTCGGTCGACTCGCCGGAGTGGTTCGAAGCACTCGCTTTGTGGAAGGCGGCAGTGTTTTGCGAAGCGATCTACGGACGCTTCATCCGCGGCGAGCTGACCGCCGACGACGCGCGGGCGAGCGCCTTCGAGCACATCGTGCCTTCGCTCGCCGCCGCAGCCGACAAGCGACTTTGGCACATCGGCGCTTAGCTGACTCCTTACGCCAACGGCCCGGCTGTGGAGTCGCCGAAAGCGTCGCGCTCGGCAAGGGCCGTCAACAATTTGCGGCCGATCTGCGGTGACTGTTCGAGAAGCGAGGAAAACTCGCGGCGCTCGAACACCATGATCGTCATATCGGTGAGGGCCGTCACGGTGGCAGTTCGAGGAACGTTGATGAGCAGCGCCGTCTCGCCAAAAAAGTCGCCCGGACCGAATGTCGTCACCTCCTGGCCGTTGCGCACGCAACGCGCCGTACCGGCGCGGACCAGGAAAAACTCCGATCCCCTCCTACCTGCAGTTGTGAAGACTGTGCCCGCCTTAACCTCGAGCTGGGTGCCGAGCATGGATATCGCTCGCAGATCGCTGCGTGAGCACGCGGCGAAGAGCGGAACCTTTGACAGGTGGTTCAGCACTGCCACCGGCACACCACGGGCCATCTAGGCCACGCTATCCGCTCGACGTTCGTGAGGTTCGGTCCCAGACATGGGTGGGCTCAGAGACGCTCATTCGTCCGCTCCGCCTCCCCTCCAACCCGCCGTCATGGCTGGCTCCCGTGGTGCTCCGGACTGACTGACTCTTGTGACGGTCCCGGTCGGCTGGCCCTGCTGACGCTCATGGCTGGCTGGCTTGCGTACTGCTCCTCTGTCGCGTCTGGCCTAGGGAGTCGTGCGCCGTGTTGTCTAGCTCTGGTTCGCATCCTCGAAGTCGGAGAATCGCGGTTACCAATTCGGGGAGTCGCCAACGGAGCCTCAGCCGGTGGCCGGGATGTTGTAGCGAATGGTCAGCGGCGGCGTGCATGACGGGCTGCGTCGATCCGAGCGACGAAGTCACGAAGGAGAGCACAGAGATTCCGCCTCCAGATGACCGCGCTCACTAAGAACTGACTAGCCCTTCACCTGACGAGAGTGTTTGACACGGCCCGACACCCGCCGTATCTTGTCCGACATCAGACAGGTGCGATGGGGTCGCACCGCTCCACTTAAAGGGGGTAATCGGTGTCACACCGTTCTCGGCGCATCTTTGGCATGGTTATCAGCAGTTTCCTTGTAGCCGCGTCGTCGACACTGGTGGCGGCGACGGGGTCAAATCCCGCTGGAGCGTCGACGTCGGGCAGCCTCACCTGGGGGATCACGTCGATCGACCCTTCCCTCGATCCGGGGCTGGTCTACGCGATTGACCCCAACATCATTACGGCGGCGACGTGCAACTCACTTCTCCAATTCGGGCCCAAGGGTCAACTGGAGCCCGAACTGGCTTCGTCGTGGAAGCAGACCAGCCCGACCACCTATGTGTACAACTTGGTGCAGAATGCCCGATTTTGGGATGGTAACCCCGTAACGCCGGCTGACGTTGCTTTCTCGGTGAATCGGATCGCCAGTCCGAAGTTGGCCAGCCCGCTCCTTTCGCTGTTGCAGACGGGGAACATCAAAAAGGCGGTGGTCTCAGGTAAATGGCAGGTAACGATTGAACTGACTTCGCCTAACCCGATTGCCCAAGATCTTCCTGCCACCCCGATCGGACAGGTGGTCGAAGAGAGCGCGGTGGAGAAGTGGGGATCGGCCTTTGGGTCCGCGCCGAACAAAGTGATGTGCAGCGGCCCATTCCGCCCCGTGAAGTACCTGCAGGGTTCAGAGACCGTCCTTGACGCCGTACCGAATTACTGGGACTCGTCCGCTCAGCCGAAGATCAAGAGCATCACCTTCGAAGAGGTAAACGACGCTGAAGCACTGATCGCCGGGCTGCGCAGCGGTGCTATCAACGGGACCTACGACCTGCCGGCGCGTGACGCCTCCACACTGCTATCCGACAGCAGCCTCAAGATCAAGATGGTTCCCTATGGCGGTGACACAAACTACCTGAGCCCCAACGTGATGAAAGGCCCCTTCGCCAACGCCGATGTCCGTAGGGCTTTCAACCTGGCCGTGCCGCGAAGTGCCCTAGCGATCGCGGTGGACGGCGCCAACGGTCGGCCGCTAAAGGGCATCGAGACCCCAGCGCTGTTCACCCAACAGTCGGCGGCGTACATGGCGGCTTACAACGCGCTGCCCAACCCGAACAGTCCGAACGTTCCCGCGGCGAAGAAACTCATTGCGGACGCTCATGCTAAGGGCGAGACCGTGTCCATCGGCGTAGAAAACACGCTGACGTCGGACACCGTGTCAGCGGTTCTGCAGCAGATCGGTCAGTCGATCGGCCTCAACGTGAAGATCGTCAAACTAACCCCGGCGGCGTTTGGCAATGTCAGCTACAGCGCAACGTGCCCGCGTCCCTACGACGCTCTTCTCAACTGGTGGAACCCGGACTTCCCGGCACCGTCGGCGGAAATCGTGCCCCCGCTCGCAAGCAACTACTCGGACGTCTCGTGCTACTTCTCGAAGACCTTCAACGCGCTTCGCGCGACATGGGCGGCGACGGCCAATGGAAGCGTGGCGCAGGCCAACGCGACCATCGCCATGATGAAGCTGCTGACCGACGACGACGTCTACATGCCGCTGTACTCGGACCCGCTGGTCATGGTTGAGCCGTCGAACCTCACGGGCTATACGCAGACACAGGTGTTTGTCTACCAGGACTTCCCGGATCAGGTGCAGTTCACATCGTAAGCGCCACTTTGATTTCCTACGCGCGGTCGGTAACGGACCGACCGCGCGGGGCTAGGTGAAAGGTGGCTCTCGGATGACAGCAGTGATCACGGGTGCCGCGACAGGTATCGGTGCCGCCACGGCCCGTGCCTTCGCCGGCGCCGGGCACCGAGTGGCGGTGACCGACGTCGACGTTGATGCCGCCGAAAGAACGGCGGTCACGATCGACGGAGCGGTACCCTTCGAACTGGATGTGTGCGATCGAGTGTCAATCGAGACGGCCTGTCGCGACGCGGTCGACTTGTTGGGACCACTCGAGATCTGGGTGTCGTGTGCCGGGGTGTCCAGCATGGCTCGCTTCGTGGATCTCACCGACGAAGAGATTGACCTGAACCTGGACGTGAACATCCGGGGTGCCATAGTCTGCGGTCAGGTCGCTGCTCGGCGTCTCATCGAGCAGGGACGAGGCGGCTGCATTATCAACGTCGCGTCTATGGCTGGCAAGCGGGGTGGTGTTCCCTATCTCGCGCATTACGTCGCGTCTAAGTTCGCCGTTGTCGGACTCACCCAAGCGATGGCCTGTGAACTGGCGCCGTTCGACATCCGAGTGAACAGCGTCTGCCCGGGTTACGTTCGCACGGGAATGCAGGACAGGGAGATCGCCTGGGAGGCAGAGCTCAAGGGCATCTCGAAGGATGAGGTGGTCGACTCTTACGTCGCCGATACGCCACTGCGCCGGTTACAGACTTCCGAAGAGGTGGCGTCGTTGGTCCTCTTCCTGGCCAGCGAATCGGCGGCCTCAATCACCGGGGAGAGCGTCGCCATCAACGGCGGCAGCTACATGGACTAATTCATGGCCGTCAAGCCTCCCTCTGATGACTCTGACGACGTAGTCCGCGACAGGAGTACGGCCTTGGCTCAGCTGGACGCCCCGGCCGCGCGACGTAAGGCACTCCCTCGCCAGGTACGCGACAGCATCGCCGCGCTGGTCGCCGAGGACATGCGCCCGGGCGACCCGTTGCCCAGCGAGATGGCCGTCGCCGAACGGCTGATGGTGAGTCGGTCGACCGTTCGAGAGGCCATGAAACTCTTGGAGCAAGAAGGTCTCGTTGAGACCCGCCGGGGCACGGGTCGCTTCGCCACCGCGTTGTCCGGCCTGCGCCCCGAACGACCGATGACCAAGTTCGAGAGCATCACCAAGATGATGACCGAGTTGGGTTACGAGGTCTCCACGAAAGTTGTAGGCGTTACGCAGCGGGCCTCGATGCCGAGCGAGCAGTTGGCCTTCGACCTGAAGCCTCATTCCCAGGTAGTCGAGACCCGGCGACTACGCGAGCATGAAGGCCGTCCCTGCGTCTATTCGGTCAACGTGCTGGACCCGCGGACGTTGGACACCCGCGTCGACGACATTGATTGGAGTGGCTCGGTGGTGGTGATTCTCGAGGGTATGGGTCACGAGATCGTGGCGTCGTCAGCCCACATCTCGGTCGTCACTGAACCCCTGGAGCAGGACGCTCTTCCCCAGTTCGGTCCTCTTCCAGGTCCTTGGCTCGTGGTCAACGAGAAGTGCGTAACGCGGATCGGGCGCTGCGTGCTGATTTCTCGGGACTACCACCTTGGCAGCATGTTCAGTTTTAGCGTGGTTCGCCGTCGCGAAGAAGACCCCGGCCACTCAAGCCAGGGATGAGCGGGAACGGCCGGCGCGGTGCGGGCAGGAGTATTCCAGCGACCCGGGACAATTCAGGTCCTGGAGATCGATGATCCACATTGCGGTGCGCGCGATGTCGTAATTGCCGTCGCGCACTGCGGGGTGTGCGGAACGGACCGCTCGATCTTTCGCGGCGAGTACGCCGTGACGGCTCCCGTGATACTCGGCCACGAGTACTCGGGGACCGTCGTCGAGATCGGCAACAACGTGGTTGACGTCGACGTGGGAGACCGCGTCGTCGTCGATCCCAACGTCGTTGACGACATCTGCTTTTTCTGCCGGCGAGGTCTTTCCCACCTCTGCTCGGGCCTGTCGCCGCTGGGTGTCGTCCGTTCCGGGGGCTTCGCCGAACTGTCAGCGGTGCCGGCGAGATACTTGTACAAGATCCCTGACGGCGTGTCCCTCTCCCAAGCGGCGTTGATCGAGCCGCTGGCCTGCTGCATTAGGGGGATTGACCAGGCGGGCGTCTCGGCGGGGGACGTCGTGCTCATCTTCGGTGCGGGTCCGATTGGCTGCTTCTTGATCCAGTTGGCCCGGATGAGCGGGGCAGCGGTCGTTGTCTCGGTCGAGCCCGCTACGTCGCGCCACGAGTTCGCTTCGCGAGCCGGTGCGAACGTGGTGTGCAACCCGCTCGAAGCGACGAAGGTGTTGAAGGCCCTACGAGGGTCGGTGGGGGCTGACGTGGTGATCGAGGCGTCGGGTCGACTTGAAGCTGCGGAGGGATGCTTCGGCCTCGTCCGTCGAGGCGGCACAGTACTGCTCTTCGGCGTCTATCCCCAAAGTCAGACGATTCCGATCAGCGCGTTTCAGATCAACGAAGACGAGTTACGCGTGGTGGGCTCGCTGAATAATCCGAACACTCACTCGCGAGCCATCGATCTCATCGCGTCGGGCCGGTTGACGACGGATGACGTGGTCAGCGATCGGCTTTGCCTCGACGACCTCGCCATCGCCATGAACCTCGAAAACTTTGCCAATCCGGGCAAGATCGTAATCGACCTTCACGCGAGCTGACCGTATCGCGATGAGCAAGACCCGGGAACCAGTCGATGGTTAGGTATATTGTCCGGCGCGTCTGGATGCAGGTCGCCGTTCTTATCGCCTCAACCATCATCATCTTCATTTTGTTGCGTCTGGCGCCCGGGAACCCGGCCACTCTTCTCAATGGCGGCCACCCGCCTTCACCGGCCACGATCAAGTATTTCAATCAGCTCTACGGGTTCAACCGACCGTTGCCGATCCAATACTTGATATGGTTGCACCACCTACTGGAAGGCAATCTGGGCGAGTCCATCGCGACCCGCACATCGGTGTCCTCGGTGATCATCCCGCGGATCGGACTCACACTCTTTCTCACGATCTATGCGGTGGCGATCATGGTCGTGATCGGCGTACCACTCGGGATTGTCAGCGCGGCATTTCGCAGCGGACCAACTGACTTCTTCGCCAGTATGGTCTCACTGACCCTCACCGCGATTCCCACGTACGTGACCGGCGTGGTCCTGGCGGTTGTATTCGGCGTCATACTGAACTGGTTCCCTGCTCTCGGTGGAGGTGACACTGGGTCGTTCTTCACTCGTCTCGACCACCTGACCTTGCCAGCCATCGCCCTAGGCCTGTCGTCAATGGCCCTGGCGAGTCGCATCACCAGGTCCGCAGTGATTGGTGAATTGGAGCGGCCCCACGTCATTGGCGCGCGCGCCCGAGGGTTCTCCGAGCCACGGGTGGTGGCCAAGCACGCCGTGCGCGGCGCCATGGTCCCGGTGGTCACCATCGTGGGGGCCCAGGTCGGGTATCTCCTTGGGGGAGCGGTGGTGATCGAGTATGCGTTCGGACTCAACGGACTAGGTACGCTTCTGGTGTCATCGGTGGAGGGCAAAGACTACGCCGTGGTGCAGGCGATTGCCCTATTCATTACCGCCGAATTCCTCATTATCAGCCTCGTCGTTGACCTGCTGTACGGCCTCATCGACCCGCGTGTTCGTCTCGTCGGGAGGACAGCATGAGTGCCGTCGCTAGCGAGATGCTGGTCTTCGAGCATGAGACCATGCCGCGCACCGCCGGCGGGCGGTGGGAGGGACTCTTCCAGAACGTCGTCGTCATCATCAGCGCCGTGATACTCATCGGCATCGTTTGCTGCGCGCTGTTCGCCCCTTGGCTGGCTCCTCACAATCCAAATGCCATTCACTTGCTAGACCCCTATGCAGGCCCGACCCGGAGCTACCCCTTCGGTCAGGACAGTGCCGGGCGAGACATCCTTTCGCGGCTTATCTACGGCTCACGTTTGTCGCTGCTTGGTCCGACCATCGTTGTGGCAATCGCCTTAGTCGGCGGCGTGCCGTTGGGCTTTCTGGCGGCGTACCGTGGGGGCTTCACCGACGGGATTGTGTCACGGCTCTTCGACGTCATCTTTGCCTTCCCTCCGCTCCTTTTGGCCGTGGTTATCGTAGCCACTTTCGGGGCCAGTTTCATGACCGCGGTGTTGGCCGTCGCCGTCACTTACATCCCGCTGATGGGCCGGTTGGTGAGGTCCGCCGCACTGGTGGAGCGGTCGAAGCCCTACGTGGAGCAATGCCGACTGCAGGGTTACGGCGCGTGGCGAGTGCTCTTCGTTCATATGATGCCCAACATTGGCCGGATAGTGATCAGCCAGACCACGCTGTATTTCGCGTATGGGCTTCTTGACCTTTCGGCACTCTCCTTCCTCGGTCTGGGCGCTCAACCTCCTCAAATCGATTGGGGCGGGATGCTGGAGAACGCCAACCAGGGCGTCTTCCAGTCCTCATCCGGTGTGGTGTTCCCCGCCGCCGCGATCGTGCTCCTGGTGGTGTCGCTGAACTTCATCGCCGATTGGGCGCTCGACTTTCGGAGTCGAAAGTCTGAGCAGAGGTGAAACCGATCGAAGTCGACTCGCACAACGCGGTCAAACGCAGGGGCATGTCCTTGAGCCTTGAGGACGTAACGACTTATCTGCGGTTTGGACGTGAGCTGAAGTCGGTAATCCTGCGCGTCGACCTGCGCATTGAGCCCGCCGAGATCGTCGGACTCGTGGGCGAGTCGGGAAGCGGCAAGTCGATGACGGCCCGCACGATTGCCGGAGTCCTGCCGCGCGGCGCGATCACCGAGGGGGGGCTGCTCCTCGGCGGAGAGAATCTCTTGGAGATGCCTCACCGGAAACGTCGCAAGGTCCAGGCGAAAGAGATAGGGTTCATCTTCCAAGATCCCCGGGCCTACATCGATCCGCTGTGGCGCGTCGAAGTCCACCTGACTGAGGCGATGCGTGTGCACCTGGGACTGTCAAGGTCCGAGGCTCGGGCCCGAGCAATTGAGCTTCTCGATTCGGTGGGCATCGACCAGCCCGAACGTCGGATGCGACAGTTCCCCGACGAGCTCTCGGGAGGGATGCTCCAAAGAGTGATGATCGCCGGGGCTCTCGCCATGGGCCCCTCGGTCCTCCTAGCCGATGAGGCCACGACCGCCCTCGACGTCACGACCCAGGCCGAAATCGTCAGGCTGCTCGGGGACCTCAGCTCCCAACGGGGTCTCTCGGTGCTCTTCATCACTCACGACTTGGCCTTGGCCGACATTGTGTGTACCCGGGTCTGCGTGATGTACGCGGGGCGAATTGTGGAGGTGCGCGAAGGACGCCAGATCTTTGAGAACCCCATCCACCCCTACACGATCGACCTGCTCGCCGCCCGACCGACCATCCTGCACCGCGTCGAGCGCCTCCCGGTGATCAAAGGTGTTCCCACCAGCGCCATGGACGCGCCTTCCGGATGCCCCTTCCACCCGCGGTGCCGCTTCGCCTTGGACGAGTGCCGCAAAGCTACGCCGGCGCTCGTGCCAGTGCGGGGAGGCTTCGTTCGCTGCTTTCGGGCCCACGAGGATCTCAAAGCCTTGTCCCCCGAGGACACGGACGTGGCCTTGTCAAATGAGGATAACAATGCTCTTGAAAGTTGAGAGTCTCTACAAGGACTTCCGGCTTCGCTCGGGTTTACTGGGTCGGTCGTCGCGACTTCGGGCGGTGAAGGACATCAGTTTCCTGGTCCCGGCATCCGGCTCCCTCGCCATCGTCGGTGAGACCGGTTCGGGCAAGACCACAGTCGCGCGCATCGTCGTGGGGCTGGAGGCGGCGACGAGCGGCGTGGTTGAGGCAGATGGCATCATCCTGAGTCCGAGGCCCGGACCCGACGAGCGACGACACCGGGCTCGGATGATGCAGATGGTCTTCCAGAACCCCGTCATGTCGCTCGACCCGCACCAGTCGATCGGGGCGGCCATCCACGAGGTGGTCTCCTTCCATGGACTTCGCCCACCGTCGGAATGCGACGCGAGGGTTCGCGAACTGCTCGACGCGGTGGGCTTGGACGTCAGGCTCACCGAAAGCCGACCACAGAACCTCTCCGGCGGCCAGTGCCAGCGCGCCGCCATCGCCAGGGCTCTGGCGGCCGAACCGGAACTCTTGGTGCTCGACGAGCCGGTCTCGGCGCTCGACGTCTCGACCCAGGCGCAGATTCTTAACCTGTTGGCAGACCTCAAGGCGCGGCTGGGCATCAGCCTGCTCACTATCTCGCATGACCTCGCCCTAGTGAGGCAGCTGGCCGACGACGTGATGGTGATGTGCAAGGGAGAGATGGTGGAGGCGGGTAACGTCGACGACGTCCTGTCTCGGCCTCAGCACGCCTATACGCGCCGACTGGTCGACGCGGTTCCCGAGATCATGGGCCGGCCGACGGCGGGGTCGGCACCCGTGTCCGCGAGTGGTGCAGGCCATTACGAGGATGCCTGATGATCGCGCGAGAGGTACTCGCCGTAGATCGCGCTCGATGGGCGCGATCAGAACACAGTAGGTGGTGGTGAAGTGCGATTCACCCTAACGAAAGGTTGTTGAGAATGTTGAACTTCGACGAAGAACGTTTCTTGGCTAGCCAAAGGGGCGCGCTAGCTCACGGGCCGGGGCTCTATGACGTTATGGCCGAGCACGTGGCCGGTGGAGGTGACAGCCTGTTCTTCCTAGGTGCGGGCGGAGCGGGGATACTCATGTGGCCGGCAGCCTCTCTTCTGTCACGAAAGTCGACCTTCGCAACGTTCGTTGAAGCGCCGGCCGAGCTGATGGCACTGGGCTCCGCCCACCTCACCTCGCGCTCCCTCGTCGTCGTGCCCTCTCGATCGGGCGACACGCCTGAGACGCTGCAGATCCTCGAGTACTGCCAACATGTTGGCGCGAAGGTGATCGCCCTCACCGGGACGCCGGGATCGCCCCTGGCCGAGCGAGCCGACATTAACTTCACAAATCCCGTTGCCGACGACAACTCTTCGGAGTCCTTTTACTTGCAGTCACTACTGATCGCCCTTGCGATCATGGATCTGCGCGCCGAGCAAACGGGCTATCGCGAGTTGCTCGAAGAGCTTCAAGGCCTTCCTCACCTTCTCCTGGATGCGAAGAAGTCCTTCGAGCAACGTGCGCCCGAGGTCGCGGCCACCATCGCTGCCGCCCCGTATCACGTGATAGTCGGCGCCGGCTCAACCTGGCCGGAGGCCTTCTACTACAGCATGTGCATACTCGAGGAGATGCAGTGGATTCGAACAAGACCGCTGCATGCCGCGGACTTTTTTCACGGGCCGCTGGAGCTTGTCGAACCGGGGGTCAGTTGTTTGCTGTTCAAGGGCGAGGACGGCTCGGCGCCTTTGGTCGAACGCGTCGAGCAGTTCATCGAAGCGTACGGTGACAAGCCGACCGTCCTCGATACGGCCGAGTTCGCGCCGGGAATGTCCGAGCGAGTGCGATCGATGATTTCGCCAATCCTCTTGGCTACCGTGCTGGAGAGGGTGAGCGCTCACTTAGAGGTGATCCGAAACCACCCGCTCACGAGGCGTCGTTACTATCGCCAGGTGAGCTACTAGAGCGAGATGGCTATCCACTTCGGCAAGGCTCCTCCCCGCCGTCGAGCGGACGTCGATCTGTGCATTGTTGGTAATCTCACGATCGACGTGATCTTCCGGGGAATCACGCAGATGCCTCAGTGGGGCCAGGAGGTCCTCTGCGACACCAGGACCGAGGCGGTCGCGGGCCAGGCCGGTGGGATGGCCTTAGCTTGTGCCAAATTGGGGATGAGGACGGAAGTCGTCGCCGACGTTGGCGAGGACGCTGCCGGCGAACGCATTCGCCACGAGCTGGGAGCTGCCGCGGTGGGTGTCGAAGCTGTGACCACTGTCCCCGGCGGCACGACACCCACGACGGTGGCTCTTGTGCGTCCCGACGGCGAGCGGGCATTTCTCTCGGATTTGGGATGCCTGCGACCCATTGACGCCGGATCGATGGTGCAACGGTGGCCTCGGCAATTCACGTCTTCCGTCGTCGCCCTTGTGGGTACGTCCAATCTTCCTGATCTGGACCTTCGCAGCGCCGCCGAACTGCTCGGGCAGGTCCGGCGGGTGGGTGCGCTTACGGTATTCGATCCTGGGTGGGACCCCGGCGACTGGTCGGACGACACGGTCGAGGGAATCCGTGCAGTTCTCGCCGAGACGGACGTGTTCCTGCCCAATCTCGACGAGGCGCGGGCGCTAACTGGCCGGTTGGACATCAGATCAGTGCTCGGCGCCTTTTCTGACGTCTGCCCCGGCGTAGTTGTGGTGAAGGGCGGCGAGACAGGCAGTTACCTGGCTGTTGACGACCAGGTCGTGGTCGTCGAGTCGCTGCCAACCAAGGTGGACAACGCCGTCGGCGCTGGCGATGTCTACGACGCCGGCGTGATCGCCGGCTTCCTGCGTGGTGATGACGTCCTCTCGAGTATGTCCCTTGCCACCGCCGCGGCCTCGTTCTATGTGGCGCGCCGCACTGACCGCTTTCCTACGTACGAAGAGAGCGCCGAGCTGGCTCAGCGCGTAACGACGACGATTTAGTGCGCAAGTTACCGGGATTGATCGACTGGGACCGGACTCAACCGAGAGACGACCTCGAACCGTTACTCAAGTAATACTGACATGTGTCTGCTTTGCTAGAGCAAGACTACGGCGTGGACTACGGTCGCCCCGTTGAGGCTCTGATACCGGGAGTGCAGGGCCGAGTGCTTGGTGTACTGACGCGCACGGATACGGAGATGACTATTCGAACAGCTGCCGGTCTGGCTGGAGTAAGCCCGCAACAAGCCTCCGCCGTCGTTGCACACTTGGTGGACCTCGGGATCGTCGCCCGGCGTGAGGCGGGTTCGTCGGCACTCGTGAGGCTTGAGCCAGAGAACGAGGCCGTTCGTATCGTTCTTGCGCTCGCTCGCCTCCAGGAGTCGGTGATGGTTCGTCTGGCTGAGGAAGCGCGACGCATTACGCGCTCCGGCGAGCTTGCTCGTCTTCGGATCGTTCGCCCGGGGCGACGCGGGCGTGGCAAGGGATCTCGATATTTTGGCCGTTCGACCCATCGATGTAGCAGCTGACGACGACGAGTGGATCAATTCGCTAGGACGACGGGAGGCCGCCGCGCGAAAGGTCGTCGGCAACGCGCTCAACATGCTGGTCGTCTCGATGGCCCGGGAGTTCCTTCGAGCCGCGCAGGACTGATCGAGCTTGGAAACCGCACAGCCGCGGCGGGCAACGCCGTTCATGCGGGCATGCTGCGAGATCAGGTGTTACCAACCGCACCGGCTGCCGACTTCAATCTCCCACTCAAGGTGCTCAGTCTCGGACGAAGAGGACCGGCCCGAAGGTCGATCCTCGACCGGCGGTCGGCTTGACCAGCCAGCCGTGTGGCGTACTCTTCGTCGACTCGCAGCCAGCGCAGTGCCAGCAAAATCAGCAAGCCTCCATCCGCACGATCTCCGCATGCCTTCGTGACCCTCAGCCTGGATGCTGGCGCCAGCCGCCGAGACGTGCAAGACGCCGCCGGTCACGCGAACCCGAGGACGACGAGGCGTTACGATCCCGCGCGCCATATAAGCTCACGATCAACCCGGGGAAGGCATTGGATGACTGATAAGTTGCGAGTCCTGATTTGCTCCTACCTGGAAGAGGAGCTTGTGGCGCGGGTAGCTGCCATACCAGATGTTGAGGTCCTCAACGCCCCAGACCTGCTGCCCACCCCTGCGTTTCCATGCGACCATCATGGACCGGCTCGCGTTCTGAATGAGGAGCAAGGTAGTAGGTGGCGCTCCTTGCTGCAGACGGCCGAGGTGTGTTTCGACTTTGACTGGGAGGATCCAGCCCACCTGCCCGCGCGAGCACCGTTAGTGCGGTGGGTGCAAGCAACGAGCGCTGGCATTGGGAGCTTTATGGAACGGACAGACCTGGTGAATTGGAATGTCGTCGTCACAACTGCCGCTGGGGTTCACGCAGCGCCTCTCGCCGAATGGGTAATCACGGGAGTGCTGTACTTTGTGAAGGATCTACCTGACGTATTGGAGCGCCAGACGGCTCACCTTTGGCAACGGATGGCCATGAGCGCCCTTTCGGACCGGAGAGCGCTGATCATTGGCGTCGGCAACGTAGGGCGAGCTGCAGCCTCCGGACTTAAGGCCCTAGGTGTCGAGGTGTGGGGTATAGGTCGACTCGGTGCAAACTACGATCTACCACAATTTACTGGCATTGGTTCTGCGACGGACATGCATGAACTACTTGTGCGTTGTGACATTCTTGTGCTGACGTGCCCATTGACTGCGGAGACGCGCGGGCTTATAGGTGCAGAGGAGCTTGCCGTTCTCGGACCTGACGGAATTCTGGTGAATATTGCTCGCGGGGCGATTGTCGACGAACCAGCGTTGATCGACGCTCTTCAACAGCGGAGCCTCCGTGGTGCCGTTCTAGACGTCGTCGCCGATGAGCCACTATCGGCCACTTCACCCCTTTGGGATCTTGACAACGTACTGCTCACTCCGCACTCAGCCTCCACGTTGGCTGGCGAAAACGCGTTACTTGTAGAGCTGTTCCTCGACAACCTGGATCGGTTCCAAAACGAGAGGCCGTTGCGCAACGTGTATGACTCGAGCCGAGGCTACTGATCAGCGCTACGTCGCCTCGCCTGGAGTACCAACAGCGATCGACATCGACTTGCTTCGCGGTGCCTTCGTTGGCTCGCCGCTACGTAACCGGTCAATGGCGACCATGTGAAGGGCGCAGTTGGCATGACCGTCGCCGCCCCGGTTGAAGTTCAAGTTCGGGACAATCCACGTTCTCAAACTAACAGTCGCCGGAGAGGTCCATCTACGCGCGAGCTTCCGCTTGCTTCGGTCTCCTGTCCCGACTTCGGCGGCTCAGAATTGAAAGTCCTGTTCACGAGGTCGCGGTAAGGCGGTTTTTGCCCTACAAACCGTGATCGGGCTTGATCAGGCGACGCGCGAGCGCCAGGCGGAGGTGTCGA
>JBEKMZ010000011.1:0-60400 GCA_049523315.1 Acidimicrobiales bacterium
GCGCGCATGATGGTGGAGACCTCCACTTGGTCGTTGGTTTGGGTCGCACCCGGCATGAAAGCCGGGCCAACTCAACGACCGGTGGATGGTCTATCTCTGACACCTATCCGCGCACGCTCTTATTCTTCTCGCCATGACGATCGAATCCGAGCGCGAGCTCGCGCCCGCGAGGCAGGTCACCCCTGGGACGAGGCTCGTGCTCGTCCGCCACGGCGAGGCCGTGAGCAACGCGGAGGACCTCGTGGCCGGCCATCTCGGTTGCCGTGGTCTCACCGAGCGCGGACGGCTTCAGTCCCTGGCGCTGGCCGCGCGGCTCCGGCGCACCGGCGAGCTCGAGGCTGCGAGCGCCCTCTACTCGAGCGTGCTGCCGCGCGCCGTCGAAACGGCCGAGATAGTTCACTCCGCCTTGGGCGAGATCCCCTACAAGGCCGATTGCATGCTCTGCGAGCGCCACCCGGGCGAGGCGGACGGGCTGACATGGGCCGAGTGCGACGCCCGCTATGGCCGCCGGCTTCCGGGCGAGGAGCCGGATCGGCCGCTCTCGCCCGGGGGAGAGACCTGGCTCGAGTTCCTGGACAGGGCGGAGGACGCCCTCTACGGCGTCGCCGAGGCGCATCCAGGCGAGCTGGTGGTGATCGCCTGCCACGGAGGCGTCGTCGACGCCTCGCTCATCCGTTTCCTCGGCCTGCCCGCCCACGGTGGCCTCGTCCGCTTCTTCCCCGACAACGCGTCCATGACCGAGTGGGCCTACACAGGCGCGCGCTGGTGGCTGGTCCGGTTCAACGACGCCGCCCATCTCGACCCCGACCGGCTCGAGGATCACGCGGGGCTCCGCATCGTCGCCCCCCTCTGGGTCCGCCTCGAGGAGCCGGGCCTGACGGGGTTTGCCTGAGAGGCGCCGAGGCCCTCAGCAGGCGTAGTCCGGGTCGAAGGGGTAGTTGTTCGGGCCGGGCGTCTCCTGCAAAAGCCAGGTCTTGCCACCCGCGAAGGCATACTTGTCGCTGCAATACGGCGCGAGCGTCGAAGGCGGCCAGTAGCCGTAGTTGGCGGGGTAGGGAGGCGAGGTCCAGTACGCGCCCGCGACCCAGATCGGGATCTGCGGCCCCGAGGGCACGTAGCTGCCGGTGATGTCCTTCCACTGCACCGCGGTCGAGTAGATCCCGGCCGTCACCTTCTGCGAGTGCAGGTAGTCGAGCGCCCCCTGGATCGTGAGGGAGTTGAGCGTCTGGTTGCAGGACCAGTACTGGCCGCAGAGGTCGTTCTCGATGTCCAGCCACCACAGCGGTGACGAGGCGCCCTGCGACGAGGCGTAGTCCATCGCCTGCTGGGCCGAGTTGTAGCCGTAGTTGTAGGCGAGGCACGAGGCCTGTTGAGCCGAGGCGAGATTGGCGCAGTCTCCCGCAGGCCCCGTCTCGTCGATGGTGTCGGACGAGGTGGGCGAATTGAGGAACATGTAGAGGTTGTAAGGGGCGCCGTTGGTGCCCTTGGCGGCCTTAGCCCAGTCGACCTCGGCCTGCAAGCACGGGTTCGGCGAGCCGACTGCCCAGCCGTCGACCCCGACGATGGCGATGGTGTAGTTGCCGGTCCCAGCCGGGTACGAGGGCGCGCCAGGCAGCGGGACGGTATCGGGTGAGTTCGGCCCCTTGCACTGGGGCCAGTTGATGTCGTAGCCGAACGACCCGCTCGGGTACTGCAGCGGTGAGACGTCGGCGACCGGCATGACGGCTATCGAGGTGACCGGTGCCGTGCCCGTGACATCCGCGAGAGACCCGCGAGCCTTGGCGGCACCTAGGTTGACGACGGTGCCGTTCTTCTCGGCAACCCAGTCGCCGGTCCCGTCCGGGGTGACGGCCATCCCGACGACGGGCGAGCTGGTCTTCACGGGTGCCGGCGCCTCGAGGTGGATGGCGTCACCGAAGCGGGCCACGTTCCCGTTCGCCCGGGCGAGCCAGTAGCCGCCTCCGTCGGGGGTCGTGGCGATCGCGACAACCGCCTGGCCGGCCGAGTCGGCCCCCGCCGAGCCGTAAAAGGCGGCGTCGCCGAAGTTGAAGACCTTGCCCGAACGGCACGCGATCCAGTAGCCCTGGCCGTCGGGGGTCCCTACGATCCCGACGACGCGACCGGTGAAAGGCCGCGGCACCGAGCCGTAGTTCACGGCGTCACCGAAGGTGTGGACGCGGCCGCTTCCGGTCGCGAGCCAGTAGCCCCGGCCGTCTGGGGTCGAGGCGGCGGCCACGATGGGGTCCTGGCGCACCCTGCCCCCAGCCCCGCCCTCGTACTTGGCGCTCCCGAAGGGGTACACGCTCCCATCCCCTCCGACCAGCCAGTAACCCTTGCCGTCGGGAGTCGGGACGAGGGCGATGATCGGGGCGATTAGGTGCTTGCCGTAAGCGGAGCCGTAGTAGGCGGCCTTGCCGAGCGCGGCGACCTTGCCGTTCGCCTCGGCGAGGTCGTACGACAAAGTGCTCGGAGGCGGCAACGCGATGGCAGCGATGGCGGCGACGGGAGTCGTCACGTCCCTGAGCGAGCCGTGGGACGTGGCCGTGCCCAAATTGACGACGGTGCCGTTCTGCTCGGCGAGCCAGCCACCGGTGTCGAGCGGGGTGACCGTGAAGCCCACGACGGGAGAGGAGAGCTTCAAGGGCGCCCTCGGGGTGAGCTCGGGCGCGTCGCCGTAGGAGAACACCTGCCCGTTCGCCGCCACGAGCCAGTACCCACCGTCGTCGGTCATCGTGGCCATCGCCACGATGCGCTGGCCCTGCGGGCTCGCGCCGGCAGCCAGGAATGTTTGGGCGTCACCGAACGCGAAGACCACGCCGGTGCTCGTCGCCATCCAGTAGCCCTTGCCGTCGTTGGTGGCCACAATCGCTATCGCCCGGCCTGTGATCGCGGTCTCGACCTGGCCGTAGCTCTTGGCGTCACCGAAGGCCATCACGTGGCCGACCGTCGTCACGAGCCAGTACCCATGGTCGTCTGGGGTCGCGGCCGCCGCCACGACCGGCCACGGTCGCGCCGTCCCGCCAGCGTCGCCCTCGTATGGGGCATCGCCGTAGGGAAACACGCTCGCGTCTGCTCCTATTAGCCAGTAGCCCTTGCGGTCCGAGGTCGGCACGAGCGCAACGATCGGCTGTATGAGGTGGATCCCGTAGGCGGCTCCGTAGTAGCCAGCTCCGCCGAGCGACTCGACCTGGCCGTTGGCCTGGGCGAGGTCGTAGGCGAGCGTGCTGGGCGCAGCCACGGCTATCGCCGCGATCGAGACGACGGGCGAGCTGTCGGTCACTCCCGGCAAGGAGGCGTGCCGAGCCGCGGTGCCGAGGTTCTGCACGGCGCCGTTCTGCTCGGCGAGCCAGGCTCCGCTGCCCCCTGCCGAAAGGGCGATGGCCGAAACCGGCGAGGTGGCGACCGGTGCCTTTGTTGCCAGGTGCGGCGCGTCGCCGAAGTTGAACACGCTCCCGTTCGCGGCGACGAGCCAGTAGCCGCCGCCGTCGGGAGTGGCGACGGCGGCGACGATCGTCTCCCCGCTGAGGCCCGTCCCGACCTCGCTGTAGGTCTGCGCGTCGCCGAAGTTGAACACGGCGCCCGAGCTCGCGACGATCCAGTACCCCTTGCCGTCGGGGGTCGGGACAATCGAGACGACCGCTCCTGTGAACGGTGGGGACACCGAGCCGAAGCTCGCCGCGTCGCCGAAGGCCATCACCTTGCCGGCCGCTGTGACAAGCCAGTACCCGCCGCCGCCGGGCGCCGCAGCGGCCGCCACGACCGGGTCCGCCCGCACCACCCCGCCGGCGCCGCCCTTGTACTGCGCGTCACCGAACGGGTACACGCTTCCATCGGCGCCGATCAACCAGTATCCCGCCCGGTCGGGCGTCGGGACCACGGCGACGATGGGGGCGACCAGGTTCCGCCCGTACTCAGAGCCGTAGTAGGCGGCCCCGCCGATCGGGGCCACCAGGCCGTCGGCCTCGGCGAGGACGTAGCCGAGCTCGGGCACGGCGGTGGCGATCGTGGGGGCGCCTGGGGTGCCCGATGAGCCCGAGGCGACCTCGGGTATGTGCCCGCCGAGAGAGGTGGAGGGCGGGGTGAGCCTTTGCGAGCCCACGGCGCGTGTGCCCGAGCGGGCGGTTGCGCCCGCCGGGCCCGCGGGGAGGAGCGAGCTCGTGGCGAGGCTGACCCCGAGCGCGACCGCGACCGCAGGAAATACCCGAAGACAGCGCCGCGGGTGGCCCGGTCGGCGGCCGAGAAGGGTCACGGGGTCGCCCGAACGCTCAGAGTGCATTATAAACCACTTATCGTCACAATTTCAGAACTCTTGACCTGTCGCGTCTAAGGGCGACAGGGCCTCCACGACCGCTGAACTAGCTCCGCAACAGCTCGGCGATGCGGAAGGCGAGATCGGTCGACTGACGGGCGTTGAGGCGCGGGTCGCAGGTGGTCGTGTACCGCAACGGTAGCTGCTCTTCGAGGATCCCACCGATCCCCCCGAGGCATTCGGTGACGTCGTCGCCCGTCAGCTCGATGTGCACCCCCCCCGGCCAGGTCCCCTCCGCCTTGTGGACGGCGAAGAAGCCCTGGATCTCTCCGAGCACGTCGTCGAAGCGGCGAGTCTTGCGGCCCGACTCGCTCACGAAGGTGTTTCCGTGCATCGGGTCGCAGACCCAGGCCACGGGGTAGCCCGCCGCCGAGACGCCCCGCAGCAGCGGCGGGAGGACGCTGCGGACCTTGTCGACGCCCATGCGCGTCACGAAGCTGAGCCTGCCGGGCTCGCGGCGCGGGTTGAGCCGTTCGCAGAGCGCCACCGCCTCGTCCGCGGTCGCGCGCGGCCCGAGCTTGACCTCGACCGGGTTTCCGATGCCGGTCGCGAACTCGACATGGGCACCGTCGATGTCGCGGGTGCGCTCTCCGATCCAGACGAGGTGGGCGGAGCAGTCGTACCAGTCGCCCGTGAGCGAGTCCCTGCGCGTGAGGGCCTCCTCGTATTCGAGCAGCAGCGCCTCGTGGCTGGTGAAGAAGTCGACTTGGTGGATGGTCGAGTCGGCCGTGAGGTCGACCCCGCAGGCGTTCATGAAGCGCAGCGCCCGGTCGATCTCCTCCGCGATGGCCTCGAAGCGCCGGCCCTCGGGGCTCGTGGCGAGGAACTCGAGATTCCACGAGTGCACTTGTGACAGGTCGGCGAAGCCGCCCTTGGTAAAGGCGCGGAGCAGGTTCAGCGTCGAGGCCGACTGGTGATAGGCACGAAGCATCCGTCTCGGGTCGGGCACTCGGGCGGCCTCGGTCTGGAGGTCGTCGTTTATGATGTGGCCGCGGAACACGGGAAGCTCGAGCGCACCGACGCGCTCGGTCGCGGCCGAGCGCGGCTTTGCGAACTGTCCGGCGATACGGCCGACCTTCACGACCGGGACACCCGAGCCGTAAGTGAGGACCACGGCCATCTGCAAGATGACCTTCAGCTTGTCCCTTATCCCGTCGGCCGAGAAGTCGTCGAACGACTCTGCGCAGTCACCTGCTTGGAGCAGGAAGGCCTTGCCCATGGTGACCTGGGCGAGGGCGCGGGTGAGCCGGCGTGCTTCGCCCGCGAACACCAGCGGGGGCTGCTTCGCGAGCTCGGCGAGGACCTCGCCGTAGGCGCCAGGATCGGGCCAGAGCGGCTGTTGGGCGGCGGGACGCTCGCGCCATGAGGCCGGGTGCCAGCCCGCGCCGGGCTCGCGCGCGAGGCCCGTGCTCTCAGCGGCGGCGCCGTCGAGCAAGCCCTGTCCCAAAGAGTCCGGTGTGGTGCTCACCGCACCAGCGTACGCGGGAGCGAACAGCCGATCTCGCGCCTGGGCTCCGCGAACGTGTGACGCCGTCGGGGGTGAGGCCGGCCGGTCGCTACGCTTCGAGCGTGAGCCGGCCCCTCAGACTCGGCATTCTCGGGGGGACCTTCGATCCGGTCCACGTCGGCCACCTCGTGGCCGCGCTGAACGCACACCATGAGCTCGGCCTCGACAAGGTGCTCCTGGTCGTTGCCAACGAGCCGTGGCAGAAGGTCCAAAGCCGTCCTGTCACTCCGGCCCTCGAGCGCCTCGCTCTTGTGGAAGCGGCGGTCGAAGGAATCGAGGGCCTCGAGGCGAGCGGGATCGAGATCGAGCGGGGCGGGCCTTCCTACACGGCCGACACCGTCGCGGAACTGGAGGCGCGCTGGCCGGGCGCCGAGCTGAACTTGATCGTCGGGGCCGACGCCGCAGCTGCGCTCGGCAGCTGGGAGCGCCTGGAGGAGCTCCGCTCTAAGGTCGTCCTCGTGGTGGTCAACCGCCCTGGCACCACGATCGAGGCCTCCGTCCGCAACGGCCTGCTCGAGGGCTGGGAGCTGCGCATGGTCGAGGTGCCGGCACTGGAGATATCGAGCACGGACCTGCGCGATCGTGTCATCTCCGGGCGCCCCCTAGACTTCCTGATCCCGATGCCAGCCATCCGCCTGATCCGTGAGCACGGCCTGTACGGTATGAAGAGATGAGCCGCCACGCGACGCTCCGGTTCCTAGCCGCAGGAGCGTCAGAGCGCGTGTCGTGCCCCGGCCCGGGCCACTTCGGCCCGGTCGAGCAAAGGGCTATCCGGTCGCGTTGAGCCTCGAGAGCGTGCTGGTGGCGGCAGGTGCCGCCTCGTCAAAGACCGACGACCCGACAGTCGTGCTCGAAGTAGGGGAGCTTCTCGGGATTACCGACCACTTCGTGATCACGAGCGGGAGCAACGTGCGACAAGTGCGCACCATCGCAGAAGAGATCGAGATGCGCGTAAAAGCGCAAGGGGGCGGCTCACCCCGCTATGTCGAGGGCCTCGCCGACGCCCGTTGGGTGCTCCTCGACTACGGCGAGTTCATCGTGCACGTGTTCTTGGACGAGGCGCGCCACTTCTACAACCTCGAGCGGCTCTGGTCCGACGCCCCGCGCGTCGAGCACCCCTGGCCCGAGGCCGAGCGCGTCGGTGCCGAGCTGTGAGCTAGGCGAGGGCGCGGCTCCTCACGAGAAGCACCTGGGCGGGGCCAGCTGCTCGTAGTCGTTCCGGTTGACTATGTAGGCGTTCGCGATCGAACCGTTCCCGACCACGGGCTCGACGGCGCTGTTGTTGTAGTAGAAGTTGACGCCCTTGGTGACCGTCGGAAGGCAAGTGAGCGTGGCGACTATCTGCGCGAAGTAATCGGCCTGCTGGTTGGGCAGGAGCGACTGGTAGCTCGAGTCCAGGTCTACGGTCATGAGGCCGTCGGACACACCCCCGCTCACGAGGTCGGCCGTGGGGGGGATCGCACTCTGGATCCCGGCGTCGTAGTCCTCCGCGGTCGGGCCCTGCTGGAGGGCGTCGAGGACGTTCTGCGGCGTGATCGGTGGGTGGACATAGGCGTCCCTCACGACCAGCTGGGTGCCGTCGGGCGAGATGAGGTAGATCGGCACCTGCACCTCGCCGTGCACGATCGGGTTGGGCGCCTGTGTCGTGTTCGTGGCGATGAGGGCAAGAGGCATCTCCGAAGAGGGGATCGCCTGGGGCGAGGTGTCGACCGGCAGCCCGCAGCCGGCCAACGACGCCAGTGCCACCGCCAGGGCGCCGAGCGCGGCGAGCCGTCCGTTCTTCATGTCGCCTCCTCCTCGAGGGCCGGGAGCTCGACGATGAAGCGGGCACCCCCGCCCGGGCGGTCCTCCACCCATACCCGCCCGCCGTGCTGTCGCACGTGCTGGACGACGATCGCCAGTCCGAGGCCCGTGCCGTCGCCTAGGCCACGGCGCCGGCCCGAGGTGCCGCGGGAGAAGCGCTCGAAGATGCGGTCGCGCTCTTCCGGCGCGATCCCGGGCCCGTTGTCCTCCACCACGAAACGGACTAGGTCCCCGTGGTCCTCGACGGCGAGCATCGTGGCGCCCCCGGCGTATCGCTGCGCGTTCTCGAACAGGTTGGCGAAGATCCGCTCGAAGCGCCGTTTGTCCACCGATATGTGCCGGCCGGCGACTCCCGGGGCGAGCTGGATCGGCACGTCGGCCGCGGTCGCGTACACGGTGTGCTCGACGAGCGAGCCGATCGTCACCTCGTCGCGGGAAAGGTCGCTGGCGGAGGCCTCGAAGCGGGAAATCTCGAGCAGCTCGTCGACGAGGCGCCTGAACCTGCGCACTTCGGCTCCGAGCAGGTCGAGCGCCTGGAGGGCCTTCGGCGGAAGCTCGTCCCGCCTCGCCTCGAGCACCGAGAGGGAGTTTGCGAGCGTCGTAAGTGGGGAGCGCAGCTCGTGGTTGACGTCGGAGGTGAAGCGCGCCTCGCGCTCGATGCGTTCTTGGAGCTGGTCCACCATTTGGTTGAACGCGGACGAGAGTGCCGCCAGGTCCGTGAAATGCGCGCTCTCGAGGCGGGTGTTCAGGCTCCCGCCCGCGATCGCGAGAGCCGCGCGGGTGGTCTCGTGCAGTGGTCGCAGCGCTCTTGCGGCCGCCCAGCTGCCGAGGACCGCCCCGGCGACCGTGGTGATGATGGCAGCGATCGTGAGCGCGGCCAGCAACGTGTGTAGCGTCCGGGTGAGATCGGCCAGGTCGAAGATCTCGAAGTAGGCGGCAAACTGGCTCTTGGAGGTCTCAGGCGGGATCGGGACCCCGACGACGAGCTCGGACCCCCCTCTAGGTGCGATGAGCTGCTGGGCCGGTCGGCCGAGCAGCACGCGGGTCACGAGGCTCTCGGGGAGTTGTTCAGGCGAGAGCGCGGCGGAGGACGGGAACCAGCTGCCGGTGGTGTAGACGAGAGAGCCCGTGTTCGGCCCGGAGTCGAGCGTGCTGATCAAAGAGTCGACATCCGCGCCCGGCACCCTGAGCTCTCCGCGCAGCAGGACGGCGTTGGCCAGCGCCTGGTGGCGCATCGAGACGAGCTGCTGGTTGATTATCGAGCTCCGCACGGCTACGTAGCCGATCCCGGCCAGGGCACTGGAGAGGGCGAGCGCGCCGAGGGCGAAGGCGGTAGCGACCCTGGCGCGAAGCCCGAGACGGCGTCTTTGCGGGCGGGGAGTGGACGATGTCGTGGGCTGGTCCAAAGCCGCCGGCGCAGGCAAATCCAAAGGGCCGGAGTCAGGCTCGACGGCTACCGAGTGCGCAGCCGAGCCAATCGGCACATCGGCAGCCGCCACCGTTAAGGCGCGAGCTTGTATCCGAGGCCGCGCACGGTGAGCACGTGGCGCGGCTCACTCGGCTCGGTCTCGATCTTGGTGCGCAAACGCCGGACATGGACATCGACGAGGCGCCCGTCGCCGAAGTAGTCGTAGCTCCAGACCCTCTCCAAGAGCTGCTCGCGTGAGAGCACCTTGCCCGCGTTGGCGGCGAGCTCGCACAAAAGGAGGAACTCGGTGCGAGTGAGGTGGACCTCTTCGCCGCTGCGACGCACGACCCCGGCCTCCGGGAGGATCTCGAGGTCGCCGAACTCGAGCTGTACGAGCGCCGGCTCGTTGGTGCGCGCTCGGCGCAAGAGCGCCCGTATGCGGGCGGCCAGCTCCTTCGGTTCGAAAGGCTTGGTGACGTAGTCGTCGGCGCCCGCCTCCAGACCTGCGACGACGTCGTGGGTGTCGGTGCGGGCCGTGACCATGATGATGGGCACGGCACTGGTCTTGCGCAGCTCGCGGCAGCATTCGAAGCCGTCCATCCCCGGCAGCATGATGTCGACCACAAGCAGGTCGAACGGGTTCGAGACGAGCGCCCGCGTCTGGAGCTCGAGCGCCTCCTCCCCGGTGCCAGCCTCCTCGACCTCGTACCCTTCGTCCTCGAGCGAAAGTCGCATCGAAGTGCGAATTCGTTCGTCGTCTTCCACGAGCAGCACTCTGTGGGCCATGACACCATTCTCCCTCAAGTTTGTGGTTCCGGCTACCAGGATAAATTGATGACGGAACAGCACCTCTCGCGTGCCACTCGGGTACCGTGGAGCTGTGGGCTTTGAGCTCGATGGTTTCCTGCGCTCGCTCGCGTCGGACGCGCTGGCGACCCGCCAGGCGTACCGGAGCGATGTCGAGGCGTTCGTGGTGTGGGCGGGCCGGGCCGGGGTTTTTGACCCCGGTGAGGTCGACCGTCTCATGTTGCGGCGTTATTTGGCGTACCTGGCTACGCGTCGGTACTCCAGGCGCACCATCGCCCGCAAAGCCGCGGCCATCCGGTGCTATTTCGCCTGGCTGCGGCGCCATGACCTGATACCGGTCGACCCCTCGCGGCGCCTTTCCGCACCGGTCGGCGAGGCGCGCCTGCCGAGAGTGCTGGCAGCGGCCGAGCTCGAGGCCCTGCTCGAGCCGTGCCTCCATGGCGCCCAGGCCGACACGCCGGCCGCGATCAGCTGGCGCGACGACGCCTTGTTGGAGCTGCTCTACGGAAGCGGGCTGCGCGTCGCCGAGCTCTGCGGGCTCGGGCCTTCTGACGTGGACCTGAAGGCCCGCTCGGTGACGGTGTGGGGCAAGGGCGCCAAGCAGCGCCGCGTCCCGATGAGCTTCGCCGCCGCCGAGGCGCTGGAGCGTTACCTCACCTCGGGGCGCAAGGAGCTCGCCGAGGCCTCGAGCCCGACAGGCTCGCTTTTCCTCAATCAGCGCGGCCGGGAGATGACGCCGCGCGACGTGCGCCGTGTCCTCGACAGACGCTCGCCCGTGCCTACGCACCCGCACGCGCTCCGTCACACCTACGCGACCCACCTCCTCGACGGCGGTGCGGACCTGCGCGTCGTCCAGGAGCTGTTGGGCCACGCGAGCTTGCGCACGACGGAGATCTATACCCACGTATCGACCGAGCGACTGGTGAGCGCTTATCGAAGCGCTCATCCGAGAGCGTGATGAGCCAGACCGGGACGGACAGGCTCCAGTCGGTCGAGGAGCTTTGGGCGGACTTCAAGGCGACCGCGGATCAGTCCGCCCGCGACCGCCTCATCCTTCACTACTCGCCGCTCGTCAAGTACGTGGCAGGGCGCGTGGCGGCCGCGATGCCGAGTCACGTCGACTACGCCGACCTCGTCAGCTATGGCATCTTGGGGCTGATCGACGCGATCGAGAAGTTCGACCTCTCGCGGGGGATCAAGTTCGAGACCTACGGCGTGCCTCGAGTCCGCGGGGCGATCTTGGACGAGCTCCGGTCCATCGATTGGGTACCGCGCTCTGTGCGCGCGAAGGCACGGGCGGTGGACACGGCGTTCTCAAAGCTCGAGGGCACCCTCGGTCGCTCCCCGACCGACCGTGAGCTCGCCGACGAGCTCGAGATGTCCACGAGCGACCTCGACGACATCTTGCGCCAGACCTCGCGCGCCGGGCTGCTGCAGCTCGACGACGTCTTGTTCCGCCAGGGCGGTACCGGTGGCCAGACCCTCGGCGACACGCTCCAGGACCAGGGAGATGCCCCGGGCGCGACCATCGAGCTCGAGGAGACCCGCCGCCAGCTCGCAAAGGCCATCCAGCGCCTCGACGAGCGTGAGCGCAAGGTGCTCACGTTGTACTACTACGAAGGTCTGAACCTCGCCGAGATCGGCGAGATCCTTGGCGTGACGGAGAGCCGCGCGTGCCAGATCCACACCAAAGCGGTGCTCCACCTGCGCCAGCGCCTTCGCGACGAGCTTTCCTGAGCCGCGCTGCTCCCCGCCTTCCGGGCGCGGCGGGGGTGAAGCCGCAGCGCTGACCCGCTAGGCTGGCAGCGAGGCCCGCTCGGGTCTCTTCCAACTTTCATCTCGGCATGCCCGCGGTCGTCCTTCGGGACGCGGTGCCGGGATCTTCTCAACCGTCGGGAAGGGAGAAACACGTGGCCGTAGTCACGATGAAGCAACTGCTAGAGGCCGGGGTCCATTTCGGCCATCAGACCCGCCGCTGGAACCCGAAAATGAAGAGGTTCATCTTCGGCGAGCGCAACGGCATCTACATCATCGATCTCAATCAGACCCTCGAGCGCGTCGACACCGCCTACTCCTATGTGCGCGATCTCGTCGCCGGGGGCGGAGTGATCCTCTTCGTCGGCACGAAGAAGCAGACCCAGGATCCGGTGGCGGAGTTCGCCACGGCCTGCGGAATGCCCTATGTCAACCAGAGATGGCTTGGGGGCATGCTCACCAACTTCCAGACGGTCGCGGGCCGGGTCCGCAAGCTCGTCGAGCTCGAGGCGTCACGAACCGCAGGCGATTTCGCCGCCATGCCGAAGAAAGAGGCGCTCTCGCACGAGCGCGAGCTCGAGAAGCTCGACCGGAACCTCGGCGGCCTTCGCCGCTTGGACCGCCCACCGGACGCGATCTTCGTGATCGACACCAAGAAGGAGCACATCGCCGTCACCGAGGCCAACAAGCTCCACCTGCCCGTGGTGGCCGTCGTCGACACGAACTGCGACCCGGACGTGATCGACTACGTGATCCCGGGCAACGACGACGCGATCAGGGCCGGTCGGCTCATGTGCCGGGTCATCGCCGACGCCGTCGTCGAGGGCAAGTTCATCGCCTCGCGCCGCGCCGTGGACGCGGCGAACAGGGCACGACGGGCGAGCGAGCAAGCCGCCGCGCCCGTGGCGGCGCCTGCGCCGAGCGAGCCAGCAGGACCGACGATCTCGGAGATCGAGGCCTCACTGCTCAGTGCCACGCCAGCTGCTAGGTCAAAGCCCGAGGCGCCGTCGCCCACCGCCGAGCCCGAGTCGCCCACCGCCGAGCCCGAGTCGCCCGCCGACGAGACGGCCTTCATCACAGCGCACGGCCTTGTCGCCGAGCCCGACGCCGCCGCGCTGCAAGAGCCGGAGCCGACCCAGGCCGAGAGCGAGGAGAGCCTCGCCGACATGCCGCCCTCGAGTGAGCAGGCGGCGCCTACCGCATCGACCGAGACACCTACGGAGGACTGAACGAAGATGGCAGAAATAACGGCCAAGGAGGTGCAGGCGCTCCGGAAGAAGACCGGAGCGGGGATCCTGGACTGCCGGCGCGCGCTCGAGGAGGCAGACGGCGACATGGCCGAGGCCGAGCGCATCCTGCGTGAAAAGGGGATCATCAGCGCGGCGAAGCGCCAGAGCCGCGAGCGCACCGAGGGTGCGGTGGCTGTGGTCGTCCACGGGGACCACCGGCCCGTCGGAGCGATCGCGACGCTCGAGTGCGAGACGGACTTCGTCGCGAAGTCGCCTGACTTCGTCTCGCTCGTCGAGGAGATCGCGAACGACTTCGCCCTTAATGGCGAGGAGGCGCCGGGCCAGTTCTCGGAGCGGATCGAGAGCCTCGCTGTGACCCTGAAGGAGAACATCGCCCTCGGCCGAACCGTGCGGTTCGAGGCCCCCAATGGGGCCATCATCGGCAGCTACCTGCACCTGCAGAACGGACGCGGCGTGAACGCCGTGCTCGTGGAGACCTCCGGCGCCGACGAGGCGCTCGCGCACGACATCGCGGTGCACATCGCGTTCGCCCGTCCCGAGTACCTGCGCCGCGAGGACGTCCCGGCGGACCAGGTCGAGGACTTTCGCAAGACTGCGACGGCGATCGCGCAGAACGAGGGCAAGCCCCAGGCTGCGATGGAAAAGATCGTCGAGGGTCGCCTGCAGGGCTGGTTCAAAGAACGCGTCCTGCTCGAGCAGCCATACGTGCGCGACGAGCAGCATACGATCGGTCAGCTCCTCGGCAGCGCGCAGGTGCTCCGCTTCGCTCAGGCCGTCATCGGCTCGTGAGCGGGTCTGCGCGGCGTTCGTGAGCAAGGTGGTGCCCAACGGCAAGACGGGGGTGACGCCTCGCTGGCACCGGGTGGTGCTCAAGTTATCCGGAGAGGCGCTGGCGAGCTCGGCCTCTGACGAGACCATCGACGCCTCGACGGTGCGTCGCCTCGCCAACGAGATCGGCGAGGCGACGAGCGAGCTCGACATCCAGATCGCCATCGTCGTCGGAGGCGGCAACATCTGGCGTGGCACGACCGGTGCCGGCCAGGGCATGGACCGGGCGACGTCGGACATCATGGGCATGCTCGGGACCGTCATAAACGCGCTCGCCCTGCAAGATGCCCTCGAGCGTGTGGGCTGCCCGACAAGAGTGCTCTCGGCCATCCACATGGCCGAGGTGTGCGAGCCATATATCCGCCGTCGCGCCATTCGTCACCTGGAAAAAGGCCGCGTCGTGGTATTCGCGGCCGGGATGGGCAACCCATATTTCACCACCGACACCCCCGCCGCCCTGAGGGCGGCCGAGATCGAGGCGGATGCGATCTTGAAGGGCACGCACTCGGGCGTGGACGGGGTCTACAGCGCGGACCCGCGTCACGACGCAGGCGCCATCCGCTACGAGGAGATCGGGTTCATGGAGGTGGTCTCGCGAGACCTCCGTGTCATGGACCACACCGCCATCACCTTCTGCCGGGACAACAAGATCCCGATCCTCGTCTTCGACCTGATGCAGGAAGGCAACATCCGAGCCGCCCTCCTGGGCGAGCGGATAGGTACGCTGATCAAGTGACTGACGACTCACTCATACCTGCAGCGCTCGCCGATAGCGGCGAGCGCATGCACAAGGTCGTGGAGCACACAAAGGCCGACTTCGCGATGGTGCGCACCGGCCGGGCATCCCCGGCGCTCGTTGAGAAGATCAAGGTGGACTACTACGGCAGCGAGGTCCCTTTGCAGCAGATCGCGGGCTTCAGCGTGCCCGAGCCTCGGGTGCTCGTCGTGAACCCGTACGACAAGGGCGCCATGAAGGCGATCGAGAGGGCCCTTACGAGCTCGGACCTCGGCATCAACCCCTCGAACGACGGGCAGGTCTTTCGGCTCGTCTTCCCGGAGCTAAACGAGGAGCGGCGCAAGGAGTTCGTCAAGGTCGTGCGCCACCGCGCAGAAGAGGGACGCGTAGCGGTGCGTAACGTCCGGCGCGCGACCCGGCACGATCTCGAGGGACTGGAGAAGAACGGCGACATTTCCGCTGACGACCTCGACCGCGCGGAGAAAGGGCTGGAGAGCCTGACCCACGAGCACATTGCAGAGATCGACCGGCTGTTGAGCCACAAGGAACGGGAGTTGCTCGAAGTCTGAGCAGGGGTGGCCCGGCGCCCTGCCGGAACCGCCCAGCGGGACTTCGCGTGCAGGGCCGAACGGTGTGCCCACGGCACGAGAAGTGCTCGCGAGGAGGCAATCTTGGAGGAGGAACAAAGTCCCGAGCCGAACGGCGAGCCGGTGACCGAACGGGCCCGTATCGCCGGCGTCGAGGCTGGGATCGCAGCCGGACTGGTGCCGTCGGGAGACGCCTTGGCACGCCCCGGCCCAGAAGGCACCGAGGCCTCCTCCGCCTCGGCCGGCACTGACGAGCAGGCAGGACGCGCCATAGTCGCGGCCCTCTCCTACGACCTGCCCGACTGGACGGACCCGCCCACCTTGCAGGTGCCGCGTGTCTTCCTCGACCTCGAGCAGGAGGCCGCAGCCTCCCGTACCGGCCCCCCCGCCCCGCCCCCCGGGGGACCGGTCTGGCGCGAGCGCCAGGAGGACTGGAACGACACCGACGCCATCCTCGCCCATCTCGCGAGCGCCGGGCCGTCGGTCACCGACTACGAGGAGCCCTCGTCCGACGACCCGTTCGCGTACGATTTCCTCGACCTCGACGACGACTCCTCGTGGATCGCCCGCGACGAGGATGTCGATCCTCAAAAGGCGCCCTTTAAAGGGGTCGCGTCACAGGCACCGGTCCAAGAGGTGGCGCCGGCGCGGACCGAGGTTCCCGATGTCTCTGCTCTGAGCGAGGCCGAACCGCCTGTTGTGGGTCCGGCGGTTGCCCCCGAAGCGGAGGAGCCGCCGCCTCGCGAGCCGGGGCGGCGCCACCGCCCCCAGCGCGCCCTGCCCGAGGTCGCCCACGCGGCGCCCGGTCCGCCCGGGCCGCGAAAGCGCGCGGCCAAGGAGAAGTCGGCTCCGCGCAACCCAGTAGTTGCCACCGTCACCGGTGTGGCCCTCGCGGCGGTGCTGCTGCTGTGCTTCAGGGCCGGCCCCCCGGCGGTGCTGGCCCTTGCCGCCGTCGCCGTGACGCTCGCAACGGCCGAGCTGTTCAACTCGCTGCGTGTCGCCGGCTACAAGCCCGCGACCCTGCTAGGGCTCCTCGGCGTGCCGGCGGTCATGGTGGCAGCCTATTTCCGCGGCCCGACGGCGATAGTCCTCGGCTTCGCCGGCTTCATGGTTCTCGCGATGATGTGGTACCTCGCAGGCATCACGCGCCGCTCGCCCCTGGCCAACCTCTCGGTGACGGTCCTGGCCTTCGGTTGGACAGGCGTCCTCGGCGGTTTCGCCGGGCTCCTGCTCGATCCAAAGGTGTTCCCGGACCGCCACGGGATCGCGTTCATGCTCGGCGCAGTCATTGCCGCGGTCGGATACGACGTCGGCGGCTATGCGATCGGCAGCCGCCTCGGCAGGCACAACCTTGCCCCATCGGTGAGCCCGCACAAGACCTGGGAAGGCCTGATCGGCGGCTGCCTGGTGGCCGTCGCCGCCTCCGCGGCGATAACGAGCCGGATACACCCGTGGCGGCTCAGCACAGCTGTTGTCCTCGGCCTCATCGTCGCCGTCGTGGCGCCGTGCGGCGACCTCGTCGAGTCGATGGTCAAGCGCGACCTCGGCGTGAAGGACATGGGATCGCTCCTCCCCGGCCACGGCGGGATGATGGACCGGATCGACGCCCTTTTGTTCGTTCTCCCCGCGGCTTACTGCTTCGTGCGCCTGGCCCATATCGGATGACCCAGGCCATGGAGCGGCCGGTGCTGGTCCGAGCCGGCGACCCGGCCCGCCGCGACGACGCCTACAGGCGCGTGGCCGTGGTCGGCTCGACGGGCTCGATCGGCACCCAGACCCTCGACGTCGTGCGCTCGGCCCCGGACCGCTTCGGCGTGAGCGCCCTCGGGGCGGCCAGGTCCGTGGATCTCCTCGCTGCCCAGGCAAACGAGTTCCACCCTGAAGTCGTCGCGATAGCCGACAGCTCGCTGGCGCCGAGGCTCTCTGAGCTGCTGCCTGCCGGTGTCGAGCTGCGCGCGGGGCCCGATGCCCTCTGTTCGCTGGTCGAGACCGCCGAGGTCGTGCTCAACGCCGTCGTCGGCTTCGCCGGCCTCGGGGTCACGGTTGCCGCGCTGAGCCACGGACGGCGCCTTGCTCTCGCGAATAAGGAGTCGCTAGTCGCCGGCGCCCCCGTCGTGCAACGCGTCCGGTATCTGGACGGCGCGGAGCTGCTCCCGGTCGACTCCGAGCACGGCGCCATCCACCAGTGCCTGGGTCGCGGCGCCAAGGAGGCGGTATCGAGGCTAGTGCTCACCGCGAGTGGGGGACCGTTCCGGGGCAGGGCGGCGGCCGATCTTGCTTCTGTCACCGTCGCCGACGCCCTCGCCCACCCGACCTGGCAGATGGGGCCGAAGATCACGGTCGACTCATCGACACTTATGAACAAAGGTCTCGAGGTGATCGAGGCCCGCGAGTTGTTCGGCATCGACTACGACCACATCGAGGTCGTCGTGCACCCGCAGTCGATCGTGCACTCGATGGTGGAGTTCCGCGACGGGACGACGATTGCCCAGCTCTCGGCGCCGGACATGCGCCTTCCAATCGGGTACGCCCTCGGGTATCCGGACCGCCTCTTGCAACCCTACGGCACGCTCGACTTTGGTGCCCTCGGGTGCCTCGAGTTCGAGCCGCCGGACCTCGCGACCTTCCCGTGCCTAGGCCTCGCCTACGAGGCCGGTCGCGCCGGAGGGAGCGCCCCGGCGTGGCTTAACGCCGCCAACGAGGTTGCCGTAGCCGCTTTCTTGGACGGCCGGCTCAGCTGGCCGGCGATAGCCGAGGTCGTGGCGGAGACGCTCGCGGCTCACGAGAGCGCCGAGCTCGTGACGGTGGACGACGTCTTGGCTGCCGACGCGCTCGCCCGCGTGCGCGCCGAGAGCATCGTGCAACGGCGCCAGCGGTCCGCATGACGACCCTTTAGCGCTGCGAAGCGAGAGACTTGTCGTGATGGATGACGCTTCTGATCACGTCGCGCCGCCCTTTAGGTCGCTGACCGGCGGCGCCGGTCCTTTGCTCCGGTTGCTCGTGATCGTGGCAGCCGCGCTCGTGCTCACCATCGCTCTCGACGCCTGGGCTGTGCTGATAGTGGTGCTCGCCCTCGTGGCCATGATCATGCTGCACGAGCTCGGCCACTTCGCCACCGCCAAGTGGAGCGGCATGAAGGTCACGGAGTACTTCTTGGGCTTTGGTCCGAAGTTGTGGTCTTTTCGGAGGGGCGAGACGGAGTACGGCGTCAAGGCGATCCCGGCCGGAGGCTATGTGCGCATCGTCGGGATGACGATGCTCGAGGAGGTAGAACCGTCCGACGAGCCCCGGAGCTACCGGCAGGCCACTTTCCCTCGCCGCCTGCTCGTCGCGTCGGCCGGCTCGGGCATGCACGTGATTCTCGCCTTCGTGCTGCTGTTCTCGATCTACTCGATCGCAGGCGCTCCCGTCGGCACGGCACCGACGATACTGAGCCTTGCGCAGTTCTCCAAAGGCCTGAGCCCGGCCCAGCGCGCCGGCCTCAAAGCCGGCGACGCGATCGTGGCCGTGAACGGGCACGAGCACCCTGGCCTCGACTACCTGATCTCGTTCGTGAACAAGCATTCCGGCGACACGCTGAGCTTCGTCGTGGACAGGCGTGGCCATGACCTGACGCTCAAGATCACGCCGGTCGACGGCCGGCACGTCGTCGAAGTGATCGACGGCCAGCGCTTGCATGGCGCGAGCTCCTCCGGCCCGGCGACGGGAATCATCGGTGTCGCTCTCACCAACTCCCGGGACGAGACGGTCGGTCCGTTCGTCGCCATCGGCCGCGCCGGCACTGGGCTCGTCTCTTTGACCGGCCAGACTTTCAGCTCGCTCGCCCAGCTCTTCTCCCTGCACGGTCTGGGGAGTTTCGCCCACCAGGTCGCCACCGCCGGGAGCTCCACGGCAACTTCCTCCTCCGCCTCGTCCCCGCAGCTTCTTTCGATCGTCGGGGCCGTCCAGATCGGCGCCCAGGCGCTGCGACGGGACGTCCCGCTCCTGCTCTACCTGCTTGCCGCGATCAACCTGTTCGTCGGGATCGTGAACCTGTTCCCGATGTTGCCTCTCGATGGCGGTCATGTCGCGATCGCCGTCTACGAGCGCATCCGGTCCCGAAAAGGGCGCGTCTATCACGCCGATGTCGCAAAGCTCATGCCCGTGGCCTATGTCTTCTTGCTCTTCGTCGTGATCGTGGGGCTCGGGGCCCTCTACATGAACATCGTCCACCCGGCCCAGCTCCCAGGAGGCTGAGCCCGCCGGCTCAGGCACGACCGGGCGGGTGCTGAGACGTGACGAGGCCCGTACCGGGCCGCCGCTAGGCTGCCAGCGATGACCAGAACCTCGACGACGCTGGCCGAACGGCGCAAGACCCGTCAGATACAGGTAGGCAAGGTGCCTGTCGGCGGCGGCGCCCCGATCTCGGTGCAGTCGATGACAGTCACCAAGACGGCCGACGTCGAAGGGACCCTTGCCCAGGTCTACGCGCTGGCGTCGGCCGGAGCCGACATAGTGCGCTGCACCTGCAACGAGCAGGAGGCGGCCGAGGGTCTCGCCCAGATCGTCCCCCGTTCGCCGGTGCCGATCGTGGCCGACGTCCACTTCCACTACGAGATGGCCCTCGCCGCGCTCGAGGCCGGCGTGCAGGGGTTGCGCCTCAATCCTGGGAACCTGCGCAAGCCCGAGGAGATCAAGCTGGTCGCGTCCGAGGCCCGTGACCGCAACGTACCGATCCGCATCGGCGTCAACGCTGGGTCCCTGCACCCCAAGATCTACGAGGCTTACGGCGGCGCCACGCCCGAGGCGCTTGTCGAGTCGGCCCGCCTGGAGCTCGCCTACTTCGAGGAGGTCGGCTTCGACGACGTGAAGATCTCGGTCAAGGCGTCCACGGTCCCGATCATGATCGAGGCGTACAGGCTGGCATCGGAGACCTTCGACCACCCCCTCCATCTCGGTGTCACCGAGGCGGGGCCGCCTCCGGCGGGACTTATTAAGGGGACGGCCGGGATCGGGACGCTCCTCGCCGAGGGCATCGGCGACACGATCCGCTACTCGCTAACCGCAGACCCGGTGCAGGAGGCCCGCGCCGGCCGCCAGCTGCTCGAGGCGCTCGGCCTTCGCGAGCGCAAGGGCCTCGACCTCATCGCCTGCCCGTCGTGTGGACGCGCCGAGATCGACGTGATCGACATCGCCCGCCGCGCCCAGGAGGCCTTCGAGGCTCGCTCATGGCCCCTGCAGGTGGCCGTCATGGGTTGTGTTGTCAACGGGCCGGGCGAGGCGCGCGAGGCCGACCTCGGGATCGCGGCAGGGCGCCACAAGGGGCACCTTTTCATCAAGGGCAAGATCGTGCGGGTCGTTCCCGAGGACGAGATGGTCGAGGCCCTCGTCGCCGAGGCCGAGAAGCTTGTCGCCCAAGGTGTCGAAGCTCGCCTCGCCGCCGCGGACGCCGGGGCGGAACGCGAGGCCGAGGAGGACCGAAGGGCCCTGTTCGAGGCAAAGGGCGCGGATGTCAATAACTCGGGCGAACGAATCGAGATGATCCGCAAGACCGTCGCCCACGAGCAGGAGCCCCATCCTCAAAGCGGCCAGTAGTGCACTCGCCGCCCGTGGCCAAGAACCCTCGTAGATGACAGAGCTCGAGCTGCGACCGGTCGCAGCACACGAGATCGATGCCTATGCCGCCTGCCAAGGGGCCGCCTTCGGGAGCCGTTACCCGGCGGACCGACTCGAGCTGCTTGCCAAAGAGCTCGACTTGGACCGCTCCATCGGTGTCTTCGACCGCAAAGAGCTCGTTGGGACGACGGGCTCGTTCCTGAGCTCGATGACCCTGCCGGGCCTTGTCCGATGCGCGGTTGCGGCGGTGACCGACATCTCGGTGTCCCCGACGCATCGTCGGCGGGGGATCCTCACCTCGATGATGCGCCGTCAGCTGGACGACGCCCGTGCAAACAACGAAGCCGTGGCCGTGCTCTATGCGAGCGAGGGGCCGATTTACGGACGCTATGGCTACGGGCCGGCGAGCTTCGGGGCGCACTACGTGGTCGACAAGCGCCTGTGCCGCTTGAAGGCCCCCGCCACGGCGGGTGGCGGGGGCGGATCGGTCCGTCTCGTCGAGCTAGACCAGGCGATGGAGGCTTTCCCCCTCGTATTCAAGGCCTATGTGCCGACCCGAGTCGGCGAACTCGACCGTCCGCAGGGGGAGTGGGTCGAGCTGCTCGGCGAGGTGAGCGGCCCAGCCATGGGCCAGCGCTTCTACGTCTGCTACGAGCATCAGGGCCGCATCGACGCTTACGCGGTCTATCGCGTGGCGGGGATAGACCCTTCCGACCACTGGCGGCGGGGAGTCTTCCTCGAGGAGCTGTGCGCGCTCTCCGGTGCCGCCTACAGTGCCCTGTGGAGCTACCTGCTGGGGATTGACCTCACCGAGGAGCTGCGCACGGCCGGGCGACCCGTCGACGAGCCCGTGCGCTACATGTTCGAGGACCAAAGGCAATTCCGCACGGCACGTTGGGGGGACCGCAGCTGGGTTCGCCTCGTCGAGGTGGAACGGGCGCTTGCCTTTCGCCGCTACGAGGACGAGGGCGCGCTCGTGATCGAGGTGGAGGACCCGTTCTGTCGCTGGAACGAGGGCCGCTTCATGGTCTCTGCCGACGGGGACGGAGTGGCCACCGTCGCACGGACCGACGCCACCTCGGACGTCGTGCTTGGAGCCGACGCGCTGGGCTCGCTGTACCTCGGCGCGGTCGCGTTCAGCGCCATGGCGGAGGTCGGCCGCCTCGCCGCATCGTCTGATGCGGCGCTCGCGCTCGCCGACGCCATGTTCGGCGCGCGAAGGCCGCCTTTTTGCACGACCCGCTTCTAAGGATGGGGAGCCGGCTCAGACCCGCTGGAGCCTGACGACCTGGGCGTCCGGTGCCGCCCGCAAGACGAGCTCGCTGAGGTGCGGATGGCAGGTGAGAAACAGCACCTGGTGGCGCTCGGAAGTCTCCGCGAGCACCTCCGCGACCGCTGCCGCGCGCAAGGGATCGAAGTTCACGAGGACGTCGTCGAGGATGATCGGGAGCGCCTCGGAGCGCTCGGCGAATGTCTCCGCGAGACCGATCCTCAGGCACAGGTACAGCTGTTCGACGCTGCCGCGGCTCAAGCTGGCGGCCTCGAGCTCGGCACCCGAGGACGAGACGACCCTGATCGTCTCGCGGCCGCCCTCTTCACCGATCGAGGGCAGCAGGGACATGTAGCGACCCTCGGTTACCTTTGCGAACCGCTCGGCCGCGCGGGCGAGCACGGCTGGCTGGCGCTCCTGCTCATGGCGGCGCAGGGTGCGGGCGAGGAGGAGACGGGCACATCCGAGCAGCGCCCACGACCTGAGAACCTCTTCGAGGTCGTGCTCGAGGGTGAGACGCCGCTGCTCGAGCTCTGCGATCCGTCCCGACCCCGCCAGTGCCCGCAACTCGTTCGAGACGTCCTGATGGGATCTCACCAGCTCTTCCATACGCTGACGGGTGGCCGATCGAGCCCGGGTGAGCGTCTCTTGCTCTTCACCCCAGGCGAGCACAGCTCCCGACTCGAGCTCGGCCCGCAGCCGGCGCGCCTCGGTGCCGAGCCCGAGCGAGCGCTCGAGCTCGGTCGTGGTGTCGTCGACCACGCCCAAGAGCGAGGACCTCGTGGCCCGGAGCTCGAGCACCTCCTCGAGCGATCCGCACAACTTTTCGAGGGTCCCGGCCGGGCCTGCCTCGAAGGACTCGAGGGCGCCGCCACGCTCGCAGAACTCGCCCCTCAGCTCGGCGAGGCGGACTTCGAACGCCCCGATCCCGGTGCCAAGCTGATCGATCCGGGCGCTCACCCGATCGAGGGCCCCGAGATGGTTCCAGGCCGTCTGTAGGGCTGCGAGGCTCTCGAGCGCGCCGTCCGGTGACAGCGTCACTCCCAGCCCATGGGCGGACTTCCAGGCCGCGAAGCTGGCCCGTTCACTCTCGAGCTCGTCCCTTGCCCGATCCAGGGACTCGCGTGCGACCTTGCTCCGCGCCACGGCCGTGAGTGTGCGCCGACGCTCGTCCGCGAGAGCCCTCTCGCGGCTCCGAGCTGCCTCTATGAACTCCGCCAGCGTCTCTAGATCGGAGTCGCTCGGTGAGCCGGGAAGGCCGAGCGTGCGGGCGAGCTCCGCCACCCTGGAGGCGACCCGCGTGCACGCCGCATCCAGCTCGGTCGTCTCGCCGGGTCTTTGTGCGAGCAGACGCCGCCGTGCCAGAACCCCGACCGTGGCCAGCGCGCATCCCGCGGTGGCGAGCAGGGCGCAGAGCAAGCGCACCGTGAGAGCTTGCGACACCAGCGCCGCGACGACCCCGAGGCCGACGATCACGAGGCCGACGCAGGCAATCGAAGTGCTGGTGGCTATCCCGGGCCTTCCCGAGCCCAGGGCAGATCGATGTTCGCCCGCTTGTCGCTCCGCGACGAGGCGACGTTGCTCGGCGAGGTTCCTGCGCAGCTCGCTCACCCACCTCGCTTGTTGGTCGGCACTGAGCTCCGCTACGCCGTCGTCGTTCGCAGCCGAAGGAGCGTCCTCGACCAGGCCTGCGATCTCCGGTGACGCGTCGGCCTCTTCCGCCAGCATGCTCGCTGCCCGCCAGCGCGACTCCAGCTCGGCGATCGAAGCCCGCAGGGCGCGCGCTTCGTCCGTGAGGCCGATGAACCCGCCGCTGTTGCGAACACGCCCGCGGTCCCAGCCCGATCCAAGCGATCCGAGCCCTGCTTCGATGGACTGTTCGATCCCGGCTTGTTGGTTAGCGAGCTCGGCGAGCTGGTTCACGCGCTCGAGGTGCCCCGAGCACGCCGAGCGAAGCGACTGGAACTCGGTCGCGTGTTCCTCGAGCCAAACCTGAAGCGCTGTCGGCTCCTTCCAGCCCGTAAGACGCGCCTCGGCCTCCTTCTTGCGCTCGAGGACGTCCCACAGGCGCGCCAGGAGATCGAGCTCTCGCGTCCGTTGATCGATCCGTTCTGCCTCGTCGCGCTCTTCGGTGACCGCGCGCTCGAGCCGCGCCAGCTCGTCCTGGCGTGCCGGAAAGGCGGCGGCTTCGCGTGCTGCTTCAGCGAGGCTGGCCCGGACCTCTTCGAGCTCGATCAGCAGCCGGTTGGCCCGGGCGTCTGCCTGGCGCGACCTGGCGAGCTCGAGGCGTTGCTTTTGCAGGTTGGCCATCGCCCGGGCCGCCGAGCGGCGCTGACCGACGATGCTGGCCGAGAACAGCAGCTCGCTCACCTCGTCACGCGTCATCGCCTCCGCACTGCCGAGGTCGGTCAGGTCCACTGCGAACACGGCACGGAACAGCGTCTCGTCCGCGCCGCCGAGTGCCCTGCGGAGCTCCTCTTCGGACGCCGAGGCGCCGTCGGGTCGCCTGAGGTTGAAGTCCCTGCGCGGAGAGGCGTAACGCTCGATCCGCCACAGCCTCTCGCCGAAAGACCCGTCGTCGCCGCTCTCGGCGAGGGTTAGCCGCCCGCCGTGCCGCCCGCCTCGGACGGGGGGGCGAAAGTGCGGGTTGTCGCGCCGGGTTGCGAAGCCGAAGAGCATCGCGGTGAGGAAGTCGAGCATTGTGGACTTGCCGGCTTCGTTCGGCCCCTCCAAGATGACGAGCCCCGGGGAAAGGTCGTCGATCCCGAAGTTGGCCAGGGCTCCGAAGCCGTCGACGTGAAAACCGCTGATGCGCATTAGCTGGCCGGCCTCCCTCAGTTCCTGTCGCCCTCGAGCTCGCCGAGGGCGAGCAGGAGGGCCTGATCGACTAGATCCCCCGCGACGGAGGTCTGAGAACCAAGCAATCGCTCGAGCACCCGCTGAGCACGCAGCGCGCCTGGGAGCCCATCGGACAGCTCGGTGGCGAGCTCTACCACGGTGCCCTGCTCGGATTCGAGGCAGCTCTTCAGCCCGTCGGCGATAGCCACGAGATCGGCTGCGAAGTCCGAGCCCGATCGCGCGGCGTCCAGGTCGACGACGGGGCGGGAGCGGTCGTCGATGGAGTCCCACCAGCAGAACGGATCGTCGTCGGCGAAGTCCTCGCGCAGAGCGACGAGCAGGTCCCCGACCGACCCTGGCCGGCGGAGGTCGGAATAAAGCTCCCCTTGGCCAACGAGCTGAGCCCGCACAACGAGCGAGCGTCCGTCGGAGGACTCCAGGCATTCTCGTGAGGCGCGAACCAGTCGGGCGCGCAGGTCGGCGAGGTCCGCGACCTCGGCCACGTCCAGCTCGACCTGGTCGAAACGCACGACGTCGCAACTGACCGGCTCGGCCTCGGCGATGCGGCCGCCCCTGACGTGAACGACCATGGCGCCCTTCGACCCCCGCTCGCTCGGTTTGGGGCTGCGGGCCTGGAGGTTGCCGGAGTAGACCACCCACGGTTCATCCGACCCGTTTCTGCCCGCGAGGATCATCCTCGTGTGGATGTGCCCGAGCGCGAAGTAGTCGAGCCCAATGCCCATCAGCTCCTGGAGGGTGCAGGGGCTGTAGTCGTCGTAACCGGCGGCGGCGCCGCGGACGTTGCAGTGCAGCACGCCGACTTGGATGCCCGGGCCGGCGTTGTGAGCGAATCGGAGCGCGAGGTTCTCGCTTTCGCTGCGCTTGGCGAAGCTGATGCCCTGCACCGTCGCGAGAGGGATGCCGTCGGCCTCTACGCGAACGGCCTGGGTGGTTCCCGACCCGAAGATCGTGACGCGTTCGGGCCACGGGCCGGAGAGGGCCGACCAACCCGTCTCGACCGGGTCGTGGTTGCCGTGCACGACGAAGCTGGCGATACCGGCATCGGAGAGGCGGGCGAGGCCGTCACGAAAGCGCAGCTGCGCACGCAGACCACGCTCCGGGCCGTCATAGATGTCGCCGGCAATGACCAAAAAGGCCGCTTCGCGCTCCAGGCAAAGATCGACGAGGGTGTCGAAGGCGACCAAGGAGGCCTCCCGCAGCCTTTCCGCCACGAGCGGGGCCGTGGCGCCGATGCCTTTGAACGGCGTGTCGAGGTGCAGATCCGCCGCATGGACGAAACTGAAATCAGGGATCCTGAAGGCCTCTTCCACTGAATGGCGAGGCTACCTGTGGGGTGTATCACTACCTGGGGATCCCATGACCGAGCTGGAGGACAGACGCGATATGAGCGATCGGACCGGTGGCGACGAGATAGTGGGGTTCCTTGCCGGTGCCGGCGTCGAGGTCGCCTTCGGGATCCCTAGCGTTCACAACCTGCCGATCTACGACGCCATCAGGCGGGACGGACGCATCCGGGCGGTCACGGTCCGCCACGAGCAGGCTGCCGCCGGGGCGGCCGACGGGTACGCGCGCACGACGGGGCGTCTCGGCGTCTGCCTCACCTCGACCGGGCCCGGAGCGGCCAACGCCATGGGTGGCCTGCTCGAGGCTTATGTCTCGTCCTCGCCTGTCCTGCACCTGACAGGGCAGATCGAGAGCACGCTGTTAGGCCGTTCTCGAGGCTTCATCCACGAGGTGCCCGACCAGCTCGCGATGCTGCGGTCGATCTCCAAGGCCGCGCTCCGGCCGCCGTCGCCGGATGTCGTCGCAGCCACGATTGCACGAGCGGCCGTAGAGGCGATGACGTGTCCTCGTGGCCCGGTGTCGGTCGAGGTGCCGATCGACTTCCAGTACGCGAGCGTGCGGGCGTCCACTGCGCCTGTCCCGTTCGTGGCGCCGGGCCCCGGGCAGGCCCGTGCGGCCGATATCTCCAGGGCCGCCGAGCTCGTGGCGAGCTCGCGTCGGCCGGTCGTATGGGCCGGCGGAGGTGCAGTGGCCGCAGGTGCGGCCGAGGAAGTCGCCAGGCTCGTCTACAGGATTGGCGCCGGGCTGCTGACGAGCCCCAACGGGCGCGGGATCCTCAACGAGGACGATCCCTGCTGCATCGGCAACCTCTCCTGGGACCCAGACGTCAGGGCCTTGTGCGCTGAGGCGGACCTGCTCGTCGCTGTCGGGACGCGTTTTCAAGGCCCGAACACGCAGAACTGGTCGATGCAGCTGCCGTCCCGGATCGTGCAGATCGACGTCGATCCGACTGTGCCAGGCCGGAACTACCCGGTCGCGGCGGCGGTCGTCGCAGACGCGAAGCTGGCGACGGCGGCCCTGCTCGACGAGCTCGACCGATCGGGCGCGCCAGGATCGTTTGCCGAAGCCGGCTGGCAGGAGAAGGTGGCGGCTACGGCGAAGTCCGCCCGCGCGCGGTTGCGAGCGACGCTCGGGCGCCAGGTCGGACTCCTTGACGCGTTGGCGCCACGGGTCGATCCGCGCACCGTCGTGGTGAAGGACGCGACCATTCCCGCCTATACCTGGGGCAACCGCCTCCTGCCCGTGCGCCGGCCCCGCAGCTCAATAATGCCGAACAGCTTCGCGATCGGCCTCGGCCTGCCGCACGCCGTCGGTGCCGCTCTCGGCTCGGACGGGCGACCGGTTCTGCTGCTGGTCGGCGACGGCGGTCTCGTGTTGTCGCTGGGTGAGCTCGCCACTGTCGCTCGGGAGGAGCTCGCGGTCGTGGTCGTCGTCTTCGTCGACGGCGGCTACGGGGTCGTCCGCAACATCCAGCGGCGCCAGTACGGTGGCAGGGCCGGCTGCATTGGCGTCGAGCTCGGGAGGCCCGACTTCTGTGGCATTGCCGCTGGTTTCGGGATCGGGGCCGCGCGCGTCAGCTCGGTCGAGGCCTTCGCGAAAGCTGTCCAGCGGGCGCTTGGCGACGACGCTCCGTTCCTCTTAGAGGTGGACCTCGACGCGATCGGCCCGATGACAGTGTCTTACACGGGCACCTCGAGGCCACCTGGGATGAGTTAACGCGGCCTGGGCGCGCCGGGGGATTCTTCGGGCCCTCCGGCCGGGCGCTTCGGCGTCTCGGCGAGGTGTGCCGGCGTGGCGTGCATCGAGTACGCGAGCTTCTCGCGCTCCGCCGCTGCGGCGAGCCGGGCACGTGGCCTGAGATCCACCGCACGACCGGGAGGCACGAGTTTGGCGGCGATGACGAGCGGGCCGAGGAGCAGCTGCGGCCAGTCCCACAAGCAGCCAGTCCCACAAGGTGTAGCCCGGGTAGCGGGTCCATTGCCAGGCGGCTGCGTAGCCGCCGACCAAGGTGACGATCCACGCGAGTGTGAGAACGCTGAAGAGCGCGACGTAGTGCTGCGTATCTTTGTGCCGGATGCTCGGCCACGCTCCTCGTCCCCCAAAAGACGCATCCAACATGCCCGATGCGCCCGGTTGCCTGGCGAGCAGCCCGCGGGCTCCGGGGAGGCGTTGCCTTCCCGCTCGTTTCCGGCCTTGCGAGCGCTGGGTCCTGACACAAAGGCCTGCTCCTAACGGGTGGTCCCTAAGGGCCTGGGACTACGCTTTTGTGAAAACGCAGTCGCCGAGGAGAATGCACATGTCCTTCGAGCTCAGCTCGTTGATCGAGGCCAGGCAGGGCGAGAATTTCCGCCTGCACAGTGAGTATCTCAACCCGCAGCTCGTGAAGGTGTTGAAGACGCTCGGCTTCGACCGCTTCTATGTCAAAGGTGAGGGCTGCTACCTCTACGACCGCGATGGGGAGCGTTACCTCGACTTTCTCGCTGGCTTCGGCGTCTACGCCCTCGGCCGCGGGCACCCGGTGGTGAAAAGAGCGCTGCACGAGGCACTAGACATGGACTTGCCGAACCTCGTCCAGCTCGACGCGGCACTTCTGCCCGGGCTGCTGGCGGAGGCGATGGTGGCGAGGACCCACGACGGTCTCCAGCGCTGCTTTTTCTCCAACTCTGGTGCCGAGGCGATCGAGGCGGCCATCAAGTTCTCGAGGTACGCGACCAAGCGGCCGAGGGTCATACACGCCGACCACGCCTTCCACGGCTTAAGCCTCGGGGCGCTTTCCCTGAACGGCGGCAAGGAGTTCCGCGAAGGCTTCGGCGCCCTCCTCCCTGGCTGCCAGGAAGTGCCCTTCGGTGAGATCGAGCCGCTCGAGCGCGAACTTCAGCGCGAGGACGTCGCGGCTGTCGTCCTCGAGGTTGTCCAGGGAAAGGGCGTGAACCTCGCTTCGGACGAGTATTGGGCTGCTGCGGCCGAGCTGTGCCGCAAGCACGGCACCTTGCTCGTGATCGACGAGGTTCAGACTGGTCTCGGCCGCACGGGCAAGCTCTGGGCCTACGAGCACTACGGCTTGCGCCCGGACATCATCACGGTCTCAAAGGCGCTCTCGGGCGGCTACATCCCGGTCGGGGCGATGATGTGCTCGGCAGAGGTGTTCGACAGCGTCTATTCGAAGATGGAGCGCGCCGTCGTCCACTCCTCGACCTTCGGGCGCAACCAGCTCGCCATGGTGGCGGCGCTCGCCACGCTGCAGACGATCGACGACGAGGACATTGTCGACCGGGCCCGGGTGACGGGCGAGGCCTTCGTGAAAGGACTCGAGCCGCTCGTCGAGAAGTACGAGCTGTTCCACGAGGTGCGCGGCAAGGGGCTGATCATTGGCCTCGTGTTCGGCGAGCCGAGCTCGCTGCGTCTCAAGTCGCGCTGGAAGATGATGGAGGGCGCCCGCAAGGGGCTCTTCTCGCAGCTGGTCGTCGGGCCCCTGTTCCACAGGCACCGGATCTTGACCCAGGTCGCGGCCGACAGCATGAACGTCGTCAAGCTCCTCCCGCCGCTCATCGCCGGCCAGGAGGAGGTCGACTACTTCGTCGGCGCGCTTGACGATGTCTTGGAGGACGCGCACCGCAATTCCGCCCTTCTGTTCGAGTTCGGCAAGACCCTGGCCAAAAGCGCGCTGCGCCGGGAGCCGTCCTGAGCCCGCCGTCCTCGAGCGGCGCCGAGGTGGCGCGCCCGATGGTGATCGATCCGGGCGACCGGGTGCTCGTAACGGGCGCTGACGGCTTCATCGGCTCGGCTGTCACCCGCGCCCTGCTAGCCCGGGGGGCGAAGGTCGTCGCCCTTCTCCAACCAGGCGTGGCGCACTCCAACCTCGACGGGCTCTTGGTCGAGCCCGTGCTGGCCGATCTCCGGGACGCCCCGGCGGTCGCCGCCGCCGCCGAAGGCTGCCGCATGATCTTCCACGTGGCGGCGATCTACCGGTTCTGGACGCGGGACGAAGGTGACTTCTACCAGGTGAACGTGGGTGGGACGCTGAACGTGATCAACGCCGCCCGGTCGGCCGACGTGGAGCGTGTCGTCTACACAAGCACCGTCGGCACGATCGGGCTCGACGGCACCGAGCACGACATGGCGGCGGACGAGACGGCCTGGGCTCGCATCGCCCATCTGTTCGGGCTCTACAAGCAGTCGAAATACGTGGCCGAGCACGAGGTGCTGCGTGCGGGAGCCGAGGGCCTTCCCGTCGTCCTCGTCCAGCCAACCTTGCCGCTCGGCCCGGGCGACCGGGCGCCGACACCGACCGGTAAGACCGTTCTCGACTTTTTGAACGGTCGGATCCCGGGATGGTTCGACACGGCGCTGAACGTGGTGGACGTCGATGACGTCGCTGCCGGGCACCTGCTCGCGGCCGAGCGCGGTGCGCAAGGGCGCTCCTACGTGCTCGGGGGCGAGAACATGGAGCTGCGCCAGATCCTCGACGTGCTCGCCGCCGCGACGGGCCTTCCCCGGGCAGTGATCAAGGTTCCCCGCCGCGTCGCGCTTGTTGCCAGTCACGCCTCTGACCTCGTGGAGGGCCGCCTCTTGCACCGCGAGCCGAGCATCCCGCTCGAAGGTGCGCGTATGGCCGCGACCCGCATGATCTTCAGCGACGCCCGCGCACGGCGAGAGCTCGGATACAGCTCCAGGCCCGCGGTCGAGGCGATCGTGCGCTCGGCGCGCTGGTATGCGGACAACGGCCGTGTCTCGGCCAAGCGACTGGCGCGTATCCGCTGGAACGACGTAGGTCTCCCGGTCAACGGCCGTGCGCAGGTGGCTCAGACGGCGGCAAGGAACCTGAAGGGCACCGATTGATCACTCGCCGGATTGTGCGCAGCCCCTCGGGGCTGCTGCGCGACCGGCCCGGGTGCGGACGACTGGTGAATCTTGTCCCGGCAACTGCGCTGAGCCTGGCTCTGCTGGCGGCGCTCGCAGGGTGCAGTTCGCCGTCGCCGGGCCCGACCACGACCTCCTCGACGACCAGCACCAGCTCGACGACGACCACCACCATGCCCGTAGGCGTGATAGGCACGTCGATCCAGCGGGCCCGCGTCGCCCCCTTGCCGCCCGGCGCCCTCGTGCTCCCGGCGGTCACCGAAGGCAGCGCCGCCTGGTTGAAGATGATTCCGATCGCGTACCGCAGCTTCGGGAGCGGCCCGGACCTCCTTTTGATCTCTGGCCAGGACGGGACCTTGTCGTGGTGGGGCCAGACACTCCTCTCGGACCTCTCTGGCCATTACCGCGTAACGGTGTTCGACCTTCCCGGCGCGGGGTACTCGGCCGGCGCGACGGCGCCCCTTTCGATCGCGTGGCTTGCCGACATGACCGCCGGGTTCGCCCTCACTGTGGGGCTGTCCGACCCGACGGTGCTCGGGTGGGGCCTCGGTGGCCAGGTCGCCCTCTCGCTCGCGGAGCGCCATACCGGCTTCGCGTCGTCGCTCGTCCTCGTCGACACCTCCGCCGGCGGTGCGAAGGCTGTCAAGCCCGGGGCAGATGTCGTGCGCCTGCTCGCCGAGCCGGCGGCGACGCCGGTCGCGCTGTCCACGGCCCTGTTCCCGCCGACGGCCGCAGGCTTGCTGGCGAGGACATCGTGGGCGAGCAGCCTGTTCTCCGGCCCCCCGGACTGGATGACGGCCGAAGCCGTCAAGGCAGAAGCCGCCCTCCAAGGCGCCGCCTGGAAGACGCCCTCGCTCTCGGCAGGTCTCTCACGAGTGACGATCCCGGCTCTTGTGATGGTCGGCGCAGACGACGTCGTGTTCCCACCGGCGAACGCGTCACGCCTCGTCGCCGGGCTGCCGCACGCGAGGGAGGTCTCGTTCCCGGGCGCGGGCTACGGCGCCATCGTCCAGGACGAGCCGGCGTTTGTTGCCGCGGTCGAGAGCTTCACCGCCGCGAACGTCCCGCCGTCCACGTCCACGACCTCGACGACGTCTCCCGGTTCATGACTAGTTCTATCAGCTATGTCTGAAATATGTGGATGTCGACCTCGCGCCTTTTCAGCTTTCCGAATCCTGTTAACGACGTCGCGACGAGGATCACCGCATCAGCGGTCGGCCTCTGCGTGGGTTGCAAACTGTTCTGCCTCGGGATGAGGCTCCGCCTCGTGCCCGCTGAAGTATGCGCTGAGTGCGAGAACATCTGGACTCGGATACCCACCAAACTTTGACGAAAGCAGCCGGCAACAGTCGGACCGTCGCTCAAGACACAGGACAGTCCAGCTGCCACTGAAAGGTTGCGGCCTGCTACCTGATTGCGAAGCCGGCCTCGCCCCGCGCGGGCTCGGGGATCACCTCGAGGTTGTCGACCCGAGCGCGGGGAGGTCCCTGCCTGCACCACGAGATCATCTGCTCGACGGACTCCGCCGAGCCCTCGAAGACCGCCTCGACACTGCCATCCGAGCAGTTGCGCACCCAGCCGGAGACACCGCGCGCAAGCGCCTCGGTCCGGCAGCTGTCGCGGAACCAGACGTTTTGAACCCGCCCGCTGACAATCAGCCGCCTCCGCACGCGGTCCATTGCCGGGACGCTATCGCGGAGGCTTCGCGACCGGCCCCACGCGAGCCCGGGTGCAAGGGATCTTCCGCGGAGCCGGCGCCGGATACCGGTACGATCCTTGGGAAATGTCTGTTCTCACGGCGGGCGCGGCGCGGGCGAGCGAGTCGCGACGTCCGGCGATCGGGCTCGGCGCGTCTGCCCTGGCGTCGGTCGGATGGGGCTTCGGGGCGATCTTCGCAAGGCTCACCTTCGCTCCCGGCCTGGTACTGACCTTCTACCGGCTGTGGCTCGGCGCGTTCCTTTTGACCGCCGTGCTGTACGCCTCCGGCCGTCGGCTGCGCTGGGCCAACATGCGGGCGTCGTTTTTCGGCGGGATCTTCCTAGCCGGGGACATGGCCATGTTCTTCTCCGCCGTCAAGCTCACGAGCGTCGTCGACGCGACCGTCATCGGTGCCGTGCAGCCCGCCCTCGTGCTGATAGCCGCGCGCTACCTGTTCGCCGAGCGGATGGGACGCTGGGACGTGTTCTGGGTCTTGCTCGCCATCGCCGGCGTCTCGGCTGCGGTCATCGGCCCGGGCGTGGCGAGCCGGCACCAATTGACAGGCGACCTGTTAGCCGTCGGCTCGCTGCTGTCGTGGACCGGCTACTGGCTCGTTTCCAAACACGCCAGGGAGACCCAGGACGCGTTGGACTACACCGCGGGCGTGACGATCGTGGCTGCGTTGAGCTTGACCCCGGTCGTGCTGGCATCGGGCCAGAGCCTCGGTCGGGTGGAGGCCGGCGACTGGCTCTGGATCGCCCTCCTCGCCGTCGTGCCCGGTGGCGCCCACCTCGTCATGAATTGGGCCCATCGCTACGTCGACGCCTCCATCTCCTCGGTGATCGGCTCGAGCAACCCGATCGTCGCCGCCGCGGCCGCGTTCGTGATCCTCGGCCAGCCCGTGACGGTCGTCCAGGTCGTTTGCGGCCTTCTCGCGTTAGCAGCGATCACCGTCGTCGCCACCCGGCACCGCCATCCAGCAGAGTCCCTGCTGGAGTAGCCCGCAGGACCCCCCGGTAGACTTTGCGCCATGACCGAGCTGGCAGCGGGGGGCTCCCAGCCTGCCGCGCAGTTGGCCGGATCGGCTCGCCCGGCCACCCGTCACGCGACGACCTCGGTCCAGGTGGTGTCGGCCGGAGAGGCCCGAAGCTCGACTCTACGCCCGGACCGTGTCGCGACAGAGGAGCCGATGGCGATCCAGGTGCGGGGACGGCACCAAGAGCCTGTGAGTGTCGCCGTCACGATGCGCACACCCGGCAACGACTTCGAGCTCGCGGCAGGGTTTCTCGTGAGTGAGGGCCTCCTGCACGAAAGGCACGAGCTCGCCGGGATCCGCTACTGCGACGTCGCCCCGGACATGCAGCACTACAACGTCGTGACCGTTGACCTCACTGTCCCATTCACGACGGAGTTCGCGGAGCGCCACTTCTTCGCGTCGTCGAGCTGCGGCATTTGTGGGAAGGCCACGCTCGACCAGGTGGAGGTCAGCTGCCCCGTGATCGTGCCCGGCCCCGTGGTTGCCCGCTCGGTCATCGTGTCTCTTCCCGATGCCTTAAGAGGCGCCCAGCGCATCTTCGAGCAAACGGGTGGCCTGCACGCGGCGGCACTGTTCGACGCGCAGGGTCACCTGATCGAGTCGCGCGAGGACGTCGGCCGTCACAACGCCGTCGACAAGATCATCGGCCACGCCTTTTTGTCCGGCGGGACGCCGCTCAGAGACCGGGTGCTGCTCGTCTCGGGGCGGGTCAGCTTCGAGATAGTCCAAAAGGCGGCGGTCGCGGGCATCCCCATCACCTGTGCGGTCTCGGCGCCGTCCAGCCTTGCTGTCGAGGCGGGCGAGAGGCTCGGGATGACAGTCATCGGCTTTTTGCGCGGGGAGAAGTTCAACCTCTACAGCCACCCGGAGCGAGTGGACCTCTCCGCCTGAGCCGAGGCAGACACAGGTCCGGAGGCTCGTTAGGCCGGGGCCGCCTCGCCCAACAGGCCCGCGGCCGCGACGACGAGGGGATCGAACTCGCCGCAGTCGATGTTGTCGAGAAGCTCGCGTCGCATGAGCGGGGGCCAGAACATCCGGATGTGCTCGGCCACCTCGGCGGCGGCCCGAGCCTCGGGATGGTGGCGGAAGTTCGCGGCGATCTGGTTCGACATGCGTACTAGGTCAGCGCGGACCATCGCAGCTCCTCAACGCATCGCCGGAACGTCAGAAGCCGCCCGGTCGTCTTTGACCCCCGCGGCATCCGGGCGCGGCACCGCGTGTACCCGCGCCCGGACCTGGACGGCGGTTACCTTGTACTCCGGGCAGTTCGTCGCCCAGTCCGAGTGCTCCGTCGTCACCACGTTCGCACCCGTCACGGGGTGATGGAAGGTCGTGTAGACGACGCCTTGCGGCACGCGGTCGGTGATGTGCGCCCGCAGCTCGGTCTCGCCCGCGCGGCTCGCGAGTGCCACCCATCCACCGTCGGCGACGCCACGCTCCTCGGCGTCATAAGGGTGGATCTCGAGCAGGTCCTCGGGATGCCAGGTGACGTTCTCGGTCCTCCTCGTCTGGGCACCGACGTTGTACTGGGACAAGATGCGTCCCGTCGTCAAGATGAGCGGGTAGCGCCTGTTCGTCCTCTCCTCGGTGGGGACGAACGGGGTCTCGACGAAGCGACCCTTGCCGCGGACGAACTTGTCGATGTGCATGATCGGCGTCCCGAAGGGAGCGGCGGCGTTGCAGGGCCACTGGACGGAGCCGAGCTCGTCAAGCTTCGCGAACGAGACGCCGGCAAAGGTCGGGGTCGTGCTCGCGATCTCGTCCATGATCTGGCTCGGGTGGTCATAGTGCATCTGGTAGCCCATCGCCGTTGCGAGCTCGCAGACGACCTCCCACTCCTGCTTGCCGTTGCGCGGCGCCATGACCGGTCTGACCCGGTTGATGCGGCGCTCGGCGTTGGTGAAGGTCCCGTCTTTTTCGAGGAACGACGTCCCCGGGAAGAAAACGTGCGCGAACTTGGCGGTCTCGTTCAAGAACAGGTCCTGGACGATGCACAGCTCGAGCTCGGCGAGGGCGGCCTGCACATGGTGGGTGTTCGGGTCGGACTGGGCGATGTCCTCGCCCTGCACGTAGAGGCCCTTGAAGCTCCCCTCGATGGCGCCGTCGAACATGTTCGGGATTCGCAGGCCGGGCTCGGCGTCGAGTGGAACTCCCCACCTCTCCTCGAACAGGTGGCGGACGGCGCTGTCCGAGACGTGACGGTACCCGGGGAGCTCGTGGGGGAAAGACCCCATATCGCAAGACCCCTGCACGTTGTTCTGGCCCCGGAGCGGGTTCACCCCGACACCGTCTCGGCCGATGTTGCCGGTCGCCATGGCGAGGTTCGCCAAGCCCATCACCATCGTCGAGCCCTGGCTGTGCTCGGTGACCCCGAGCCCGTAGTAGATGGCCGCGTTGCCACCGGTCGCGTACAGGCGGGCGGCCGCCCGCAACTCCGTCGCAGGCACGCTTGTAATCTCCGCGGTCGCCTCGGGGCTGTACTCGGGCGAGGAGATGAACGACGCCCAGGTCGCGAAATCGTCCGGGTCGCAGCGCTCGGTCACGAACTCGTGGTCGACGAGGTCTTCGGTGACGATCACATGTGCCATGGCGTTTACCACCGCGACGTTGGTCCCGGGCTGCAGCTGCAGATGGTGGTCCGCCTCGAGGTGCGGCGAGCGGACGATCTCGGTGCGGCGCGGGTCGACGACGATGAGCCGGGCGCCCTGGCGGATCCGGCGCTTCATTCGCGAGGCGAAGACGGGGTGCGCCTCCGTGGGGTTGGCCCCGATGACAACGATGACGTCAGAGCTGTCGACCGACTTAAAGTCTTGTGTGCCAGCGGAGGTTCCGAAAGTCTGCTTGAGGCCGAAGCCGGTGGGGGAGTGGCAGACCCGCGCGCAGGTGTCGACGTTGTTGTTGCCGAAGGCGGCCCTCACCATCTTCTGGACAACGAACACCTCCTCGTTCGTGCAGCGCGAGGAGGTGATCCCGCCTATTGCCCCGACGCCGTAGCGCGCCTGGATCGACCGCAGGCGCTCGGCCGTATGGGAGATCGCCTCTTCCCAGCTCACCTCGCGCCACTCGTCCGCGATGGTGTCGCGGACCATGGGAGTAAGGACGCGCTCTTTGTGCGTCGCGTATCCCCAGGCGAAGCGACCCTTCACGCAGGAATGCCCCTCGTTCGCGCCGCCATTTTTGTAGGGGACCATGCGGACCACCTCGTCGCCGCGCAGCTCTGCTTTGAACGAGCAGCCGACCCCGCAGTACGCGCAGGTCGTGATGACGCTGCGCCGTGGCACGCCGAGGTTAATCACGGTCTTCTCCTCGAGCGTCGCCGTCGGGCAGACCTGCACGCACGCGCCACAGGAGACGCACTCGGAGCCTAGGAAGTTTCCCGGGCCGGGCGCGACCTTCGAGGCGAAGCCCCTGCCCGCGATCGTGAGGGCGAAGGTGCCCTGGGTCTCCTCACACGCGCGGACGCAGCGCGAACAGACGATGCACTTGGAGCCGTCGAAGCTGAAGTACGGGTTGGACTCGTCCTTTGCGACGTCGAGGTGGTTGTCCCCCGCGTATCCATAACGGACCTCCCGAAGGCCGACGGCGCCGGCCATGTCCTGGAGCTCACAGTCCCCGTTCGCGGCGCAGGTCAGACAGTCGAGGGGATGGTCCGAGATGTACAGCTCCATGACGCCGCGGCGGAGCTTTTCGAGGCGCGCGGTCTGGGTGGAGATCTTCATCCCGGCCTCCACCGGGGTCGTGCACGAGGCCGGCGTGCCGCGCCGGCCGGCGATCTCGACTAGGCAGAGGCGGCACGAGCCGAACGCGGTGAGAGTGTCGGTGGCGCACAGCTTCGGCACGTCGATGCCCGCAATCGCCGCAGCGCGCATTACCGAGGTGCCTTCAGGCACGGCCACCGTCAGACCGTCGATCTCCAGCTCGACCGTGGACGGGCCGGTTCCGGCCGGTGTTCCGAGGTCGTGCTCTTTGAGCAACGTCATAGCTGTTCTCCTCGGGCCCTCGACAGGTACCTATCCGATCTGACCGCGCTTTGGCCAGGTCCAATTATGGCACCGCAACGCCGCGAACCGTGCAGGCGGGTCATGACGAGGCCGCCTTGGTGCGGTTGAAGTCCTCGGGAAAATACGCCAAGGCGCTGCGCACGGGGGAGGGGGTCAGCCCTCCCATCGCGCAGAGCGATGCGTCGACCATCGTCTCGCAGAGGTCCTCGAGCAGCGCCAGGTTGGCCTCGCGGTCGATCCCGGCGACGATACGGTCGATGACCTCGACACCGCGGACCGCTCCCAGCCTGCAGGGCGTGCACTTGCCGCACGACTCCTCGGCACAGAACTCCATTGCGAAGCGTGCCTGGCTGCTCATGTCGACGGTGTCGTCGAACACGACGACGCCGCCGTGGCCCACCATTGCACCGACGGCGGCGAAGGCCTCGTAGTCCATCGGCAGGTCGAAACGGCTCGCCGGTAGGTAGGCGCCGAGCGGGCCACCAACCTGGACTGCTCGCACCGGCCGACCGCTGGCGGTGCCACCTCCGATCTCCTCCACGAGCTCACCGAGGCTGAGGCCGAAGGCCACTTCGAAAATCCCACCGTGCTTGATGTTGCCCGCGAGCTGGAACACCTGGGTTCCACGGGAACGTCCCACCCCGAGCTGGCGGAAGGTCTCGGCTTCCCCCGCGACGATGGCCGGAACGGTGGCGAGCGAGAGCACGTTGTTCACGACCGTCGGCTTACCGAAGAGCCCCGCGATGGCAGGAAGCGGGGGCTTGGCCCGGATCACGCCGCGGCGGCCCTCCAGGCTCTCGAGCATCGCGGTCTCCTCGCCGCAGATGTACGAGCCGGCGCCGACTCTTAGGAACAGCTCGAAGGGCTTGCCGCTTCCGAGCACGGACGGCCCGATCCAGCTGTTGAGGTAGGCGATGTCGATGGCAGAGGCCAACATGGCGATCGCGTCGGGATACTCCGAGCGGATGTAGATGTAGCCCTCGGTGGCGCCGACGGCGAGGCCGGCGATGGCCATGCCTTCCACGAGGAGGAACGGATCACCTTCCATGAGCATGCGGTCGGCGAAGGTCCCGGAGTCACCTTCATCCGCGTTGCACGCGATGAACTTCAGATCCGACGCAGTGTCGAGGACCGTCTGCCACTTGACGCCGGTCGGGAAGCCCGCCCCGCCCCGACCCCGCAGACCGGAGTCGGTCACCTCGCTCACGATCTGCTGCGGAGTCATCTCGAGCGCCCGGCGCAGCCCGGCGAGCCCGCCGGTCGCCTCGTAGTCGGCCATGGACAACGGGTCGTTGATCCCGACGCGTGAGAAGGTGAAACGGGTCTGACGCTTGAGGTGGCCAATTTCTTCTGTCTTTCCCAAAAAGAGCCTGTTCGGGGCGCCGTCGAGCATCCCGGCGTCGATGAGCTCGCCGACGCTGCCGACCTCGACCGGCCCGTAGGCGACTCGACCCTCGGGGGTCGAGACCTCCACGAGCGGCTCCAGCCAGAGCATCCCGCGCGACCCGTTTCTCACGAGGTGGACCTCGCGGCCCCGCGCGGCCGCCTCGCGTTCGATCCCGCTCGCGACCTCGTCGGAGCCGACCGAACGCGCGGCTGCGTCGAGGGGCACGAAGACGGTGACGGTGCTCATCGTCCCTTCACCTCGGCGACGATCTCGTCGAAGCGGGCCTCGTCTACCCTGCCCCGCAGCCGCCCGTCGACCATCACAGCCGGGGAGAGGGCGCAATTGCCGAGGCAAAACACCTGCTCGAGCGTGACCATGCCGTCGGGGGTCGTGCCACCGAAGTCGACCCCGAGGTGCTCGCGGGCGTGCCGGGCGAGCTTCTCGGCTCCCATGGACTGGCAGGCCTCGCCGCGGCACACATGGACAACCGAGGTGCCGGGGGGCTCGTCACGAAAGTCCTTGTAGAAGGTGACGACGCCGTAGACGTCGGCTTTGGTGAGATTCAGCGCTTCGGCCAGCACCTCGAGGGCATCGGGGTCGATGTAACCGAAGACCTCCTGGAGCTCGTGCAGGATCGGCATCAGCGGTCCGCGTTCTGAATCGTGCTTCCCGACGACCTCGGCAGCGCGCTCTCTCGAGAATGGAACAAACGAGCCCGTCGTCTTCGAAACCATCGCTGCACCTCTTCGGGCTGCGCAGCCCAACCGGAATGCGCGCCAGCTCCGAATCCTGTCAGCACATGTTAACGAACACCACCCTGGGGGCGAATACGGGCTGTCATCGGTACATGAGCGAGCCCGGGGTTGTAAGCAGCTCGCCGGTCTCCAGCCACGTCTTGAGCCCGGAGATGATCATCGGCCAACCGCCGAAGACCTCCTCGTTGGCGCCTTGCAGCTGGTCGTGGGTAAGCAGGAGACGGCAGGAATCGCTGACTGGCTCGATCTGCCACGTGACCCTCGAGGGGCCTTCCTTCCTGACCTCGTCGCTCCAGAGGGCGACCATGGTGTGCACGAGCCGGAGGGGCGGGTCTACCTCCAGCACCTCACCCTCGCCGAGGAGCTGGCCGGCCTTCGGGGCGCGCATCTCGAGGCGGGAGCCGACCTTCCACTCAGAGTCCACGCGGGCCCCGAAGTTGTACTTGCTCCGGATCTCCGGATCGGTGATCGCCTCCCAGAGCTGTTCGGGTGTGGCGCGGATGTAAATCTCGTAGACCTTCTCCATATGTGTCTCCAGTCTGTGTTCGAGGTCGCTCAGGGCTGCCACGAGAACTTCGGTGTACTTGTCGATCCAGCGGTCCCGGATCAGCCGGATCGGGACAGGTTTCAAAAAGTGGAGTTCCTTGCGCCCGGAACGACGACTCAGGACGAGCCCCACCTCCTCGAGGAGGCGCAGGTGCTTCATGACGCCAAAGCGCGACATCTCGAGCTGCGACTCCAGCTCGGAGAGGCGCCGGCCGTCGCGGGCGAAAAGTGTGTCCAACAAGTAGCGCCGCGTTGGGTCGGCGAGCGCCTTGAAGACGCGGTCGTCATCGGTCGACGGCCCGGCGCCGGTCACAGGCTCTCTGACTCGGCGAGACCGGGCTGTTGGTAAAGGCCGAGGAGGTTCCCAGCCGGGTCGAGGAACGTGGCCAGGATCTCCGTGCCGTACTGGCCGGCCGGGAGCACGATCGAGCCTCCGGCCGCCCCGACCGCCTCAGCCGCGGCGACTGCGTCCGCAACCATGATGTAGATCAGGATCCCAGGCTCCGGATCGGCGGGCCGGTTCAGCACAAGCGCGCCGCTCACCTCGCCAGTGGTGTCGTCGAACGACGGGCGATCGGTGTCCCGGCCACGGATGTCCCAGCCGAAGACGCGCTCGTAGAACTGGGCTGATTGGCCGACGTCATGGGCGGGGATCTCCAGGTAGCAGATCTTGCCTGTGCGAAGAGTAGGTGGAGTCATCGCCTACGGCCGCCTTCGTCAAGCCCAGACCGAAGCGGGGGTCGTCTGGATGTAGACCGAATAGACCTGCGTGCCAGCTGTGTGTCGTCGCTCGGCCTCATGCCGCTCCCCCAAAGTTCGCCCACGATCGTGACCCAATGGTCACATGTCACGCGGCTGGTGTGTCGTGAGCCGGTTTCGATCGGGGACGCCCAGGCGACGCGCCTGCAGAAGATGGTCCAATATCGGACATGCGGGAACTGGACGACCTCTCGGCTGTGACCGCACGGCTTTCGGGCGCGGGCTTCGTCGCGGCGGCCGAAGAGGCTGCCGAGCTCATCGCCTACGCGCGTGGCAGTGCCGCGTGCCTCACATCAATGCTCGAGCGACGCCTTACGGGGGAACCACTCGCCTGGATCACCGGCAGCGTCGTGTTCTGCGGCCTTGAGATCCACGTCGACCCCGGTGTTTACGTGCCAAGGTGGCAAAGCGAGCCCCTCGCTCGACGGGCGGTCGAACGCCTGCCAGAGACCGGTATCGCAATCGACGTCTGCACAGGCGCGGGCGCGATCGCGAAGGTCTTGTCCGTGAACCGTCCAAGCGCCCGGGTCCTAGCCTGCGACCTGGACGGACGGGCTGTTGCCTGCGCCGCAGCGAACGGGGTGGAGGTATGTCAAGGTGACCTTCTCGCACCGCTCCCCCCCGGTCTCGGGGGCTTGGTCGATGTTGTGGTGGGCGTGGTCCCGTACGTACCAGCCCTGGCGCTCGGGCTCTTGGCGCACGACACGTTCGTGTTCGAGTCGACACTCGCGTATGACGGTGGGCTGGACGGCACGGACGTCCTCCTCCGCGTCGCGGAAGAAAGCAGGTACTTGCTCCGCGAGGGCGGGGCGCTCCTGCTGGAGCTCGGTGGTGACCAGGCGGCAGTGCTCGGCCCATTTCTCACAACCCTGGGCTATTTCGAGCTGAACACGCTCATGGACGAGGACGGCGACCTCCGAGCGATAGAGGCGACCCTTGAGGACGCCTCGTTTCAGCCCCCGAACGCCGCACGCGCCTCTCGCAACCCGTAGTAGACGAGCACGTAACCGGCGCAAGGGTCGGCCCACCACCACCCGAGGGCGGCGTTGAGCACGAGGCCCAGCAGGACCGCCGAGGCCAAGATGCCATCGACGAGAGTGACCTTGCCCTCGGTTCGCAGCACCGCATTGTCGAGCGCGGAGCCAGTCCTCGCCTTGCCGGCAGCGAGCAGGAACATCGCTACAGCCGTGATCGCGGTCCAGACGATGCCCAACACACTGCGGCCGGCATGGAAGCCGACGACGATTACGGCTGTGCTCTGAACAGCGAGAAAGAGCGCGAGCGCGACGAATGCGGTCCCGATGAGGCGCGTGGCGCGGCGTCGACGGTCCCGGGCCGAGTCGGCCAGTTCCCAGAGAACGACCGTCGACGCGCCGATCTCGATGAGGCTGTCGAGGCAAAAGCCTGCGAGAGCGACCGACCGCGCCGTCAGCGCTGCGAGGAAAAGGACGCAGATGCCGACGCCATTCCATGCGAGCGTCACGATCTCGAGCAGACGGCCACGGGCGAGGAGTCGTCACGCGACGGCGGCCTTTCACCGCTGACCATTGCCGCATCTTCGCAGACTCCGGTTCGGGCATCGTTGGATCGTGCCTAACCCGACGGGTCGTCCCCTCCGGTGCCAGCTGGCGGTTGAGCCTGAGCGGAGGGCGTCAGGTCATCCCACTGCAGCCTCAAGAGCCGGAGCATCTCGCGTCGCCAGGCGGAGCGGGCGCGAGCCGCCTCGACCGCCTCTGGGTGGACGAGGCGGGTGACCTTCGGACCGCCCGGGCGCTGGTCGAAGGCAGAGGCCCGGTCTTCGACCTCCTTGTCTGCTTTGGTGTAGTGAGCGCGCTGGAGCAGGTAACCCTGCCAGGAAGGCACGAGGAAGGTCTCGATGAACTTGCCGTGCGTGGTCACGTCCTGGAACACGCCCCAGCGAGTCCCTCCGAGGCGTCTACGTACGATACGCAGGTCGGCCATCACAGCGAGGAAGTCGTCGACGTCTTCGCCGTCCAGGTGGTACTCGACGAGGATCAAGACCGGGCCGTCATCGGGACGAACGTGTTCACCGATAACAAGCGAGGGGCTTCCGACGAGTTGCAACGATGAGCGGTCCACGGTCGGGAGGCGGAACCTCGGGACGAGGAGGATGCCCGGGATGAAGGCGACGGCGGCGATGAGGAGCGTCTCGCGAAGGGGCAGAAACGTGTCGATCACGCCGAAGCCCAGCCCGCCGAGAACGAAGGGTCCCTGAAGGACGACGTAGAACAGTGACAACGACCGCGTCTGCACCCACTCCGGGGTGACTTGGCGCGCAGCGATGATAAAGGCGACGGTCGACCAGACCCAGCAAGCGCCCGCGACCATGAGGACGGGAACGGCCGCCATCCGAGTTGGCCAGAGGACGAGCGCGGCTACGGCGAGCGCGTCTGCGAGACCCGCGCCGGCGACGATGGCGTCGAGCCGGAGATGGCCCTGAAGGCGAGGGAGGGTAACGGCCGCCAAGAGGGCACCGAAGCCGCTCAGCGCTAGAAAGAGGCCGTAACCGAACGCTGAGGTGTGGAGGTAATGAGCGGCAAAGAGTGGGAAGAGCGCCCCGAGGGCCACACCGGGAGTGACGAATAGTGCCGTTCGGGCGGCAATGGCACGCAGGCCTGGTGTGTTCGAGAAGTACCGCCACCCGGACGAGACCGCGCCGAGGAGGCTCTCGGCGGCCGACGCGCCCCGCGTAGACAAGCGGAGATCGTCCCTCCCTCGCCAAAGGTAGAGAAAGCCGACGAGGGGAACCATGAGGGCGGCGCAGAGGGCGAAGAACACCGTTGTGCCCGCGTCGTGCAAGACCGCGCCGCCGAGCACCGGCGCGATGACCTGGCCGATGTTCCACTGGAAGCTGTCGACGCTGAAAGCCATCGGGACGAGCTCAGGCGGCATGAGACTGCCGATCGTCGTCCACCACGAGGGTGAGGACATGCCGTTGGACAGCCCGGCGCCGGCGAGGCCCAAGAGCAGCGTTGCCGGCGTCAGCAGCTGGGCCGACGACATCACTACGAGAAACGCAATCGAGCCGGCGAGGAGGATCTTTGCCAGCAGCAAGATCGCGCGCCGGTCGCGCGAATCTGCCGCGGCCCCTGAGAACAGGACTGCCAGGATGCCTGCCAGCGGCGCCATCGCCGTGGCGAGTGTGACCAGCACCGGCAGTTTCGTCAGGCGCTCCATGATGAAGCCGCCCACCAAGGTGAGCATCCAGACGCCGATGTTGGCGAACAGCCCCGTGCCCTCGAGCCAGCGGAAAGCCCGGCTACGCAGCGGCGCGAACAGTTCCTTCACTGACCCACAGAACCGCAACCGGACGTCGTGAGTCAACTTCTGCCAGATCCTCAGCCCACCCGGTGGGCATGGGAAAATGGGTCGTGGCCAACCCTCCGCCCGATCTCGCAACGCCCTACCTTGCCGTCGATCTCGACGTGCTCGAGAACAACGTGAGGACGATGGCGGAGACGGCTCGCGAGAAGGGAATTTCCCTGCGGCCGCACGTGAAGACTCACAAGTGCCCGGAGATCGCTTCGCGCCAGCTCGCCGCCGGGGCCATCGGTGTCACGGTCGCGACCATTTCCGAGGCCGAGGTCTTCGTCGCCGCGGGATGCAGGGACGTCTTCATCGCCTATCCGCTCTGGATTGACCGTGCACGCGGAGCGCGGTTGTCCTCGCTTGCCGAGCGGTGCTCGTTGCTCATCGGGCTCGATTCTGCAAAAGGTGCGGAGGCGCTGGCGCACAACACCAAACCAAACGCCGGCTTCGGGGTCCTCGTCGAGATCGACAGTGGTCACCACCGAACCGGGGTGGCCCCGCATGCCGCCGGTGAACTCGCCGTCGCGGCCACCGGCTCCGGGCTGAGCGTGCGGGGGGTCTTCACGTTCCCTGGCCACAGTTACGAGCCGGGACATGCCGCCGCGGCTGCCATGGAAGAAGGGCGCGCGCTCGCCGACGCGGCTGCGAGCCTGCGATCGCGCGGCGTCGAGCCGTACATCGTGAGCGGAGGTTCGACACCGACGGCCGCACTGACAGACACCGGGGCGGCAACCGAGATGCGACCGGGGGTCTATGTCTTCAACGATGCCCAGCAGCTAGAGCTCGGGTCGTGTGCTCGGGGCGACATCGCTCTAAGCGCCGCCTCCACGGTCGTCAGCCGCGCGCCGGGGAGGATGGTCCTCGACGCCGGTAGCAAGGTGCTCGGTGCGGAGCGGCCAGCGTGGGCGACCGGTTACGGACGCCTCGCCGACTACCCGGCCGCCCACCTGATCGCCTTGTCCGAGCACCATGCAACTGTCGAGTGGCCCGAGACTTCGCCGCCGCCCGAGCTCGGTGCGGTCCTGCGCGTTGTACCCAACCACGTGTGCTCGGCCGTAAACCTCGCTGACGATCTGGTCATCGTGACCGGTGGCGTGATCATCGACCGCTGGCGGGTCGCGGCCCGTGGAGCCAACAGCTGAGGTCCGAGTCCGCAGCCATCTCCGTTTGGGCAATCCGTCCGGGCGGCTCCGGAGTATCCCTTAGAGGAGTATCGCTTACAGGTGACGATTCGGCGCCGGATGTCCGGCGGGCGCGAAGGGACGACGACGGTGAAGATGCGACGTCACAGCACGGTTCCCGGCTGGCAGCGCCTCGTTCTGCGTCTAAGCGGAGCTGGCCTGCTGCTGGCCTCGGGAGCTGTCCACCTCGACCTTTACCTAACCGGTTACCGGTCGATCCCGACGGTCGGCGTGCTCTTTTTGGTCCAGGTGGCAACGGCATTCGTTCTCGGTGCTGTCCTCGTCGTCTCAGGCGGCCGTCTGGTCTGCGCGGCGGCCGCCGGGTTCGCGATCTCCACCCTGGCCGGCTACTTGTTGACGCTGTGGGTCGGCCTTTTCGGGTTTCGGGAAGTCCGCACCGCGGCGGGAGTCGTGGCGGGGACAGTTGAGCTGGCCGCGTTCGGCCTCCTGGGCGCGCTCGCCGTCGCGCCCGGCACCGGGGACCGTCTCGAGACACCGGGTGTCCCGGCCCCCAGGCTCTTGGACAGCCTGCGCGCCGGTTTCCCGGGCACCGGCATCATGGTTGCGGGCTTTACACTCGTGGTGGCGGTGTCGGTGGCCATTCCTGTCGCCTTCACGCGCTCGAGCCAAGTGTCGTCGTCCGCAACCGTGCTCAGGATCGGGAGGATCGGTGGCAAGGCGGTGCTTACGGACGCCGGGGGCTTCACGCTGTACTGGTTCGCCCTTGATAGCTCGACCAGGTCGCAGTGCAACGGGACCTGTGCCGCTTATTGGCCGCCCTTGATGGGGGACCCGGCGGTCGGCGAAGGCGTGGCCGGGAAGGTAGGCACGATCAAGCGCGCGGACGGGGCGAGGCAGGCCACTTATGACGGGCATCCGCTTTACACCTATGTTGGCGACGGAGCTCCGGGACAGGCCAACGGCAACGACCTCGACCTGAACGGCGGCGTTTGGCACGAGGTGACCGCTTCCGGCTAACGCTCGGGTCGCAGCCCGGTGCGCTCGAGCAGCTCGACAAATGGCGGTTGGTGCCGGGCCGCGACAGGGCCGGTGGCGAATTGGGCAGGATGGGGGGATGTCGACCCCAGCTCTCGACCTAGTCGCCCGCAGCGGCAAGGACTACCGCTTGCACGAGTACAACCACGACCCCGCCGTCGCTTATGGCCTGGAGGCGGCTCGAGTGCTCGGCGTGGAAGCCGCCCGCGTGTTCAAGACCCTCGTCGTCGTTCATGCCGGTTGTTTCGCTGTGGCGGTAATTCCCGTGAGCTCAGATCTCGACCTAAAGGCGATGGCTAGCGCCCTCGAGGTGAAGAAGGTTGCGATGGCGGAGCCGTCAGACGCTGAACGCGCTACGGGCTATGTGGCGGGCGGTATCAGTCCGATTGGGCAGAAACGCCGCCTTCCGATCGTTGTCGACGAAAGCGCCTCTTGTCGGCCGACGGTGTTCGTGAGCGGGGGCCAGCGCGGTCTCGAGCTAGAGCTGTCTCCTGCCGATCTCGAGGCCCTGACCGGCGCCTCGTTCGCACCGGTCTCCAGAGCCAGTATGCGCCGACGAGCTCATCGGGTATCAGCGGACCCGAATGCTCAATGATTGGGCGGCTGTCCCGGCATCAGGGCTACCAAGCGCAACTGTAAAGGACCGTGACATGGGGTCCCTTGGCGGAGTCACTGTCAATCGCGCTCAAGACTTGGCACAATAGCGTCGAAATGTAATGCGAGAAAGAAAGGTGGGGGCATTTCAAATGGCTAAGTTCGACGCGAAACGCTTGTCGAAGCTGGACTGGACCGTCATTGGCGCGGCTGGTCTCAGCTTCATCTCCCTTTTCCTACCCTGGTATGGCTTCTCGGCCGGAATCTTCAGTGCCTCCGTCAGCGGTTGGAGCACGAGCTACGGCTGGTTCGGTGCATTGTTGATCATCGCAGCCGGCGTATACCTTGGCCTGCAGCGGTCCGAGGTTAACTTGAGTGCCGTTCCGGTCACTCCGGCAGTGGTCGTACTCGGCGCGGCCGGGCTCGGAGCTCTAATCGTCGTGATCCGGTGGATCACCCTGCCAAGTGGCCATGGCGTCGACGGCGTCTACAGCTACGGCCCACGTGTTGGCATTTTCCTGACGATCATCGCAGGCTTGGTTCAAGTTGGCGCGGCGGTTGCCCTCTTCCGCGCCTCGGGCGAGAAGCTGCCCTGGGCGACGCAGGGATCGACGGACACCCCTCAGTAACGCGGGTTGGAGGTAGCGTTCCTGTCAGCCTGAGACCGGTTCCGGATCGACGGCTCTGACCGTGCCGCACGGTCAGTGGAGTGCCGCCCCGGGAGGCAAGGATGATTGTCCACTCTCGCATCGAAGGCTCCCACCTTGTGGGCAATCTGTTGGGCGACCCGAGCGAGCGTGACCTGTTCGTCTACCTGCCGCCGGGCTACGAAGACTCGGGGCGCCGGTACCCGACGGCATATCTGCTCCACGCCTTTGGAAGCTCGGCTGCACAGCTTGTGCAACCGGCAATTGACCGCCAGCGTTGGGTACCTCCGCTCGAGGACGTGCTGGACCCGGTGTTCGGGCGCCTGGGTGTCGCACGTATGCTTGTCGTGATCCCAGACGGCTGGACTAGCTACGGCTGTAGCCAGTGGGTGGACTCTCCGGTCTGCGGCAACTTCGAGCGGTACATGGTTCACGACGTCGTCGAGCACGTCGACCTCCACTACCGGACGATTCCGGACTCAACGAGCAGGGGCGTCTTCGGCTATTCATCGGGAGGTTTCGGGGCTTGGAACCTCGCCTCTCGTAATCCCGACATCTTCGGAGCGATGGCGATGCTGTCGGGCGATTCCTTCTTGGACATGACCCACAAGACTTATGTCTACGACTACCTGGACAGCATCTGGCCGGAAGCGCCGAACGGGCCTGTTGAAGGCAACGAGCTGTCCCAGATGGTTTACGCGTACTCCGCGTGCTACTCGCCGAACCCGGACAACCCACCGTTCTATGTCGACCTACCAGTCGCGTTCCCGAGCGGTGAGCTCATCGAGGATGTCTGGGACCGGTGGCTGAGCTTCGACCCGATCGTCAACTGGCAGGACCGTGTCGACAACCTCCGCAAGCTCAAAGGCATCCTGCTCGACGTCGGGGTGAACGACGACCACCACCTGCAGTGGGGACACCGGCTGCTGAGCTACTACCTGGGCAAGGCTGGGGTCGCGCACGAGAGTACCGAGAACGCCGGCAATCACGGCGGTCGGTCACGCGAGCGCTGGCAGGTGGCGCTGCAGTGGCTGGCACAGGTGCTCACCAGGGATTGATCGAACCTCCGTCATCGCTAACTGGTCCTGTGGCGAAACCGAGAAGAGATGCTCAGGGCGCCAGTTTCGTCATGGAATGCGAACGTCATGGTGCTCGCGGGCAGCTCGCAGCTCGCTATCGCTTAGGTCTGCGTCCTTCACGGGAGTAACGAGGGACCAGTGTCGACCGATAGGGCAACGCTGCAGCCTGGCCCAGCCGAGCCGGAGGGCCTTTAGAGAGGCCCCGGGGATCCAGATCGTGGTGAAGAGGTGCCCCTTGCGGCACCGCACCACAACGTTGCCGCCCATGTTGTACCCGCGACGCCTAGCGACGAGAGTCCCTACGACGTAGAACGCGACGACGACGATTGGAACCGAGCGGTGGGAGGTTAGGACTTGCTTTGCGCTACCACATCGGCATTCGGTCACGACACGAGGCTACGCCGCTCTGTCTTGTGGACCGAACGCGACCGGCGCTTATTCGAGGGCAGAGTTTGCGATCCAGAACTCGACTAGCTCCTGCGCGCCTTCGACCTCGAGCTGCGATGCGACCAACTCTCTACGGCGGTACACGACCAGCGACAAGACGAGTGCTGGACCCGACAGGCTCGCCGCCGCCGGCCGCTCGTCACGCATGACCTCGAACCGGTCCGGGTGGAGTGAGACGGTCCACACGTGTCCGGTGTCGGTGGCGCGAAACACGATGGACCCGCCGCCTCGCAGGCGGGCGACACTAGGGGAGAAGTACTCGGCTGCAGCGAGGTTGTCGAAGAACTCGTCGATCGTGTCGGCCGCGAGGTATCCGGGCGCCGATGGGCGGTTGCCCTTGGCGAGCTCTAGGTCGAAGCGATGGACGAGGGTCTCGTGCAGCTCCCGGCGCGACCAGAAACGCACGTGCTGATCTCTGCCCCACGCCCACATCGGAGCCGTCGGCGGGGCCGTCCGGAGGGTGTTGAGCAGAGCGACGCCACCCTGGCGGATCCACTCGCCGTCTACCGGGCCCTCGTCGAGGCCCATGTCGGAGGCTGCGACGCGGGCCGGAGCGCGCAGGCTCACGAGGCGTTCCGCCCACCGGTGGACGGTACCGAGGTGCAGGACGAGATCGCCGACGGTCCAGCCCGGACACGAGGGAACGGGGATCGCCGGCGACGTCACCTCGACAAGCGAAGCGAACCGTTCGATTTCGCCCTCGAGAAGTTCACAGTGCTCGAGATGGTTCATGGCCGTGGATTTTGTCATCGAAGCCGAGGCGTCGTCTCGGCAAGTTTGGCCGCAGGTGCCTGACCAGCCAGGTCCCTAGCCGGTCTTGGCGCTTAGGCACGGAGTACATGTAGTCGCCTACTGAGCTCGACATTCGGGTCGTCGACGACGCGGTGTGGCCCGACCTGGAGCGTGTCCTCGAGACAAGGGGAGGACCGAAGAGGCGCTGGTCCATGCTGTGGCGCGCGACAGCGGAGGGAGCCCGTCACAGCGACGGCGCGGCTCGCAAGCGAGCCTTCGAGCAGCGCGTGCAAGCTGGTGTCCCTGCCGGGCTCCTCGGCTATTTGAACGGCGAACCTGTCGCGTGGTGTTCGGTGGCGCCGCGGCCGACAAAGCGACGCCTTGGGGGCGTCGACTACGACGGCGTTGCCGAGGACGGGGTCTGGTCAGTTGCCTGCTTCTTCGTCGAGCGCGAGGTTCGAGGCAGAGGCGTTCTGGCTCAGTTGCTCGCTGCCGCGGTCGATCACGCGCGCGCCTGTGGCGCCGTGGTCGTCGAGGGATACCCGGTGCGCCCGACTCGCCGAGCTATCGCTTCATGGGATTCGTCTCTGCCTTCAAGGCCGCCGGAATCGACGAGGTTGGGGTCGCGGGCTCCCGGCGGCACGTCATGGCCCTGCGTATTTGTGTCTGAGCCTCATCGGCTCTTAGGAGCCCGGGCAGGGCGGCTTTCGCGTTGAGAAACACGCCCTGCAGTTCGGGGCCTCACTGCCCCTTGCAACCTGTCAGGCCTGAAAGGGTCGCGGATAGAAACTCGTCCTGCAGCTCGGGCTCCCGCGCGAAAACGTGACCGAGCCGGCGATTGCCTACGAATTCGGCACACGAACGGTCGTCCCTAGTACTCTCACGGGCGACTTCGTGGCTAGGTGCGCGCTGACGCTGGCGAGGATACGGGGGGACGATGACGATCCGCACGGCTGCTCAGTACCTTGAGGGTCTCAGGGACGGGCGCGTTGTCTACTACCGCGGCGACCTGGTCGAAGACGTCACAACTCATGCTGAGCTGGGCGTAGCAGCGCGCCATGCTGCCATCGACTTCGGCCTAGCGGAGGGACCTGCCCATAGGGAACTCGCGCTGTATCGCGAGCCCGATGGTTCTGAGTACTCCGCCTACTATCACGTACCGCGTGGGCCAGATGACCTCCTCACAAGGTCGCGCCTCATCGAGACCGCGACCGCCGAGGGTGGGACTCTTGTGATTCTGATCAAGGAGATCGGGACGGACGCCCTTTTCGCTCTGATGCGAGTTCTAGCTCGGTCCGGTGACAGACAGGGCCTCGAGCGGCTGCAGGCCTTTTACCGCCACTGCCGCGACGGTGATCTCGCGCTGGCAGTGGCCCAGACTGACGTGAAGGGTGACCGCTCGTTGCGTCCTTTCGAACAGGCCGACCCAGACCTTTACTTGCGAGTTGTCGAGGAGCGCACAGATGGCATAGTCGTGCGCGGGGCGAAGGCTCACACCTCGTGCGCTCCACATGTTGATGAGATCATCGTGCTACCGAGTCGGAGCATGGGACCGGCGGACGAGCCGTGGTCGGTGGCTTTCGCGATCCCGGCGAACACTCCAGGTCTGATCCTTTACGCGTCGGATTACCTGCATGGGACCGAGGACGAGTTCGTTCATCCCGTGTCATCTCGCCACAAGATGATCGAAACGCTAACGGTCTTCAACGACGTCTTCGTGCCATCCGAGCGCGTCTTCTTCTCCGGCGATCCACAGCTCGCAAGCGCTGTTGCGCTTACCTTCGTCGAGTTCCACCGGTTCACCGCGGTGAGCTACAAACTTCCCCTGCTCGACGCGTTCGTCGGCTGCGGGATCGCGATGGCGGATGCGAACGGCATCGCCCACGCTGGGCACGTGCGGGACAAGCTCACACGGCTGGCGGGCTACGCGGAGACGGTCCGCGGGCTGATCCAGCTTGCCGCTCAACGCGCTCAGCTCGAGGAGGGCGTCGCATACCCCGACGTGTTCACGACGAACCTCGCGAAATGGATCTTCGCGCGTGATTTCCACATGGCACTCGAACTCCTCCAAGACATCGCCGGCGGTCTCCTCGTGACCGGCCCCTCCGGCCTGGACTGGCACGCGGAGGAAGTGCGCCCCGTCCTGGAAAAATACTTTCGTGGCCGGTGGTCCGCCCGAGAACGCCTCGCGATACTGAATCTGATCGGCGACCTCACGACGGGGGCCTACGGCGGCTACCAGGCGGTGCTCGCGGTGCACGCAGAAGGCTCCCTCGAGGCCGAGAAGCTCGCGATGTTCCGGTCCTACCCGACGAGCGACGTGCTTGGCTACGCCCGAAGACTTGCAGGACTCAGCGAGGTTATCGATGGCCCGTGACCAGAAATCGAATCACACCATGTACATATCCTGGGTGTACGGCTTGGTGGACCGCAGCACGATGGCCGGCCAATCGTGTATAGCTCGTCGTGAGCAAGCAGCGATTTTGCCAGCGCGACCACTCTTCGCTCATGGAGGGTGACAGGGGCTCAGGTCCCTTGCAAGCGTCGGTGACGCCACTCAGCCCAGTGGCCTTTCTGGAGCGCTGCGCCGAGGCATTTGCTTCCAAGTTGGCGATAATCGACGGTGGGCGCGTCTGGACTTACGGAGAGTTCGGCGATCGGGTCCATCGCCTGGTTGGCGTGTTGCGAACGGCCGCAATCAAACCCGGCGATCGCGTCGCTGCGCTTTGCACCAATAGTCACGTCATGCTGGAGGTGCACAACGGAGTCCCCGGTGCCGGGGCGGTTCTTGTCCCAATGAACATTCGTCTGTCGCCCGGTGAGATGACGAGGATCATCGAGCACAGCGGCGCCTCACTACTCGTTGCTGACGCAGGGCTCATCCCACTCGCGGCCACACTTGGAGAGAGGACAGGAATCCGCGTTGTTCTCGCCGACGGACCCGAAAGCGAGTACGAGCGACTTCTCGCGTCTGCCACCCCGGAACGCCTGTTCGCCGTCGAAGAGGGCTCGCTCCTTGCGATCAACTACACGAGCGGTAGCACCGGCTGGCCGAAGGGAGTCATGTACAGCCACCGCGGCGCGTATCTTCAGGCGCTCGCGATGGCTTATCATCTCGCGCTAGGACTCGACAGCTCCTATTTGTGGACACTGCCCATGTTTCACTGCGATGGCTGGTGTCATACTTGGGCGGTGACCGCCGCCGGCGCGACTCACGTCTGTCTGAGAGCGGTCGAGGCTGCAAATATCTGGGAGATTCTCTCTTCTGGCTCGATCACCCACCTCGCCGGCGCGCCGACCGTCCTTGCCATGGTCGCCGACGCGGCGGCGAGGAGCGTCGCCCCGCTTCCCCCGAGAACCGTTAGTGCCGCGACGGGGGGAGCGCCCCCAACGCCTGAGCTGATCAACCGGCTGAGAGCATTGAACATTTCCGTCACTCATCTCTACGGTCTCACCGAGACTTATGGTCCGGCAGTTGTCAATCAGTGGCAGCCAAAGTGGTCGAACGAATCGGCCGAGCAGCAGACCGCTCGAATCGCAAGGCAGGGAATCCGCAACGTGGTCACCGCGGGTGTTCGCGTCGTCGACGCCGATGGACGGGAGGTCCCTGCGGACGGCACGACGATCGGTGAGATTCGCGTGTGCGGCAACAATGTGATGCTCGGTTACTACCGGGATGAGAAGGCGACTTCCGAGGCGATGGCCGATGGCTGGCTGCGCACCGGGGATCTCGCCGTGCGCCATCCGGACGGCTACCTCGAGATGGTGGACCGAGCAAAAGACATCGTGATCACGGGCGGTGAGAATGTCTCATCATCAGAGATCGAGCGACTGATCTGCGGACATCCGGCGGTGCTCGAGGCCGCCGTTGTCGCGCGGCCTGATGAGCGCTGGGGCGAGGTTCCCGTCGCGTTCGTGACGCTTCGTACTGGCGCGAGCGCGGAAGCAGCAGAAATCATCGACTTCGTCCGCGCTCGAGCCGCGCATTTCAAGGCCCCGAAAGAAGTGATTTTCGGCGAACTGCCGAAGACTGCGACCGGCAAGATCCAAAAGTACGTTCTGCGGGCGAGTCTGAAAACGGAGGGCACCGAGGGCTAGAACCCGGGCGAGGGGGGAACTCTAGCCCTGCGGCGATGAGGGTTACGTGAGCGACTCAGAGCCATAAATCGCACTAGTCCTTTCGCCTCAAGCGAAGTAGTCTCGCTAACACCGGTGCCTGAAGTTGGAGCCAGAGGTCAGGCGAACAGAAGGCCATGCCCATTTGTGTGGCAGGCCGATAGGGGGGAACATGACAATCACGGTCGACAAGCGCGTGGACGACTTCATCGCGACCGATCGGAAGCTGTTCATCGGCGGCGAGTGGACCGATGCCGCCTCCGGGAAGACCTTCGCAACTCCGAATCCTGCCACTGGCGAGACGCTCGCAACTGTGGCCGAGGGTGACGCCGAGGACATCGACCGGGCCGTCCGCGCCGCGAGGCGCGCCTTTGAAGAGGGGCCGTGGACGGGCATGACCCCATCCGAGCGCGGCCGCATTGTCTGGAAGATCGGTGACCTCATTCTCGAGCACGCCGAGGAGCTAGCCCAGCTTGAAACCCTCGACAACGGCAAGCCCTACGGTGTCGCCAAAGTGGCAGACATTCCACTTGCGGCCGACCTGTTTCATTACATGGCAGGCTGGGCCACCAAGATCGAGGGCAACTCCATCAACATCTCGGTGCCTTTTGCCCCGGGGGCCAACTTCCATGCCTACACCTTGCGGGAGCCCATCGGCGTCGTCGGCCAGATCATCCCGTGGAACTTCCCGCTCCTCATGGCCGCCTGGAAGCTCGGGCCCGGGCTTGCTACCGGGAACTGTGTCGTCTTAAAGCCGGCCGAACAGACCCCGCTGTCGGCTTTGCGGTTGGCGGAACTCATCGCTGAGGCCGGCGTACCAGCCGGCGTCGTCAACGTCGTCACCGGCTTTGGTGAGACTGCCGGCGCGGCCTTGGCGGCCCACGACGGCGTCGACAAGGTGGCCTTCACCGGTTCCACCGAGGTTGGCAAGCTCATCGTCCAGGCCGCGGCGGGCAATCTGAAGAAGCTCACCCTTGAGCTCGGGGGGAAGAGCCCCAATATCGTGTTCTCCGACGCCGAGCCCGACGTGGCGATCGCCGGAGCTGCGAATGCCATCTTCTTCAACCACGGGCAGTGCTGCAGCGCTGGGTCGCGCCTTTTCGTGCAGGAGGACCACTTCGACGAAGTCGTCGCCGGGGTAGCGGGAATCGCCAAATCCATCAAGCTTGGCAACGGCATGGAAGCTGACACCGAGATGGGCCCGTTGGTGTCAGACGAGCAGCTCAAGCGCGTTACCGGTCTTCTCGACTCGGGAAGAAGTGAGGGTGTCACGGCACTGACGGGGGGAAGCAGACGAGGTGACCAAGGCTATTTCGTCGAGCCCACCGTGCTGACCAACACCCGCCCGGACATGCGAGTGGTTCGCGAGGAGATCTTCGGTCCGGTAGTGGTTGCGGCTCCCTTCCATAGCCTTGACGACATAGCCCGGGAAGCCAACGACACCACCTACGGCCTTGCCGCAGGCATTTGGACCAAGGACATCTCCAAGGCGCACGCGCTTGCCAAGAAGATCCGAGCCGGAATGGTCTGGATCAACTGCTACAACATTTTCGACGCCGCCCTCCCCTTCGGAGGCTACAAGCAGTCGGGATGGGGCCGTGAGATGGGCCACGAGGTACTCGAGGCCTACACAGAGGTCAAGTCCGTCTGCGCGCAGCTCTAAAGCAGCACCTGCTTTGGAGTGCCACGACTGAGTCATGTCAACTCCGCCGGGGACAGTCGGTCGGTGTTGGTTGGGCGTGCTCAAACCAGGTTCGTCACGACTTCGGCGGCTCAACATGAAGGTCCTGATCACGATGTCGCGTTGATGCAGTTTCTGCCCTACAACTCGTGATTGTGGGTGATCAGGCGACCCGTGAGCGCCAAGTCGAGGTGTCGACGCCAAGGGCGTCGAGGATCCTCGCCCGGAAGAGGCTCGGCCGGGTGATTACCTGTCGCTCGTCGTCGTTCGCGTCAACAAAGCGGATCATCCGGACGCGCCAAATTTGTGCGGGCGAAGGGACTCGAACCCCCACCCCCGAAGGGACCGGGACCTAAACCCGCAGACGAGCGTCCGCGGATGTCCGTCTCGGTCCGAGAAAGTCCTTGTGTACTGGGCATTTGCGAGCTCACGTCCGTAGCCGTGCCCGGTCATTCGGATGCGTCCGTGCATTCTGGTTAGCATCTGGTTAGCAAATTGGGTGGTTCCTGATCGCTGTTCTCCTTCTGCCGGCTCTCGTCCTCGATGGCTGTGGGCGAACTCACTAGGCCACTTCCATGGAGAATCCGGCAAAGTAGTCAGGACGACATCCGGGAGGAGGACACGCCCGCGCAGGGAGTGACACATCCACCTGCCACAGTGCTGAAATGTTCTTGAGGCAACGGATTCCGAGGCGGGTGTGCTCCTCATGGACCCCGCTGTGCGGTCGTGTTCTTCGATACGAGGTGACCTACGAAGCGCCCCAAGGATGGGAACGCACCGTGGTAAACGTTCGAGAGTCCTCGTTCCCCCGGCACTTCGTCGAGGGGTTCCGGCCGCGCGGTGCGACCAATTACCTGATCCGCGCTTTAGATGGCCGCACGCCTGTTGGATACGTGGTGGTATTGCACCTCTCCGGTGAGGCGGTGACTTGCAACCTCGACGAGGTCGCGGTGGCAGGGGCCCAGCGCCGCAACGGCATCGGAAGCCATCTTGTGTCAATGGCTGCAAAGCTCATGCTGTCCCATGGTTTCCAGGAGATGGACGCAGTTGCGCTGACCGGGGAAGACAGAGCCGTTCGAGAGCAGTGGCTCGCCCGGCTCGGTTTCAATCCCTACGAGGGTCTCCCAGGCCACTTCTTGCACGCGAACCTGGAACTGCTCGCCTCAGGCCATTAGTCCGCAATTTGATCCACAGGCGAAACGGCTGGAGACAGCGCCAAGCTCTGTCGAAGCGCGTTGCGCGCACGCCAGAACCCTGTCCTCGAGGGACGTGGCCAAGGCCTGAGTCGCTCTGAGTCCGATTGAAACCCGGGCAGCGCTTTGCAGACTCCGATTGCTGGACTTTCGCGAACTACAGCGTACGTATTCGCCCTGCTAGTGCACGTTATGAACCTTGGTGGCCGTGAGCGTCCGCGAGATCCACGCGCGATGAGCGCGCGATGGGCGAGACCTTCGAATCACCGTCCACGTCGCTCAACGGTGACGGTGGCGCCGCCGATCAACCTGTTGACGAACAACGACAGCGAGCTCACCGGCACACGCCGGCAGCGGCCGATGTTGACCGACTGGAGCTCACCACGGGCCTCAGCTCGTAGATCGTCGTTCGTCCGACCGACAGTCGGCGAGCGGCCTCTTCGGGTGTCACGAGCAGCTGGTCGTCGGTGATGAAGGACTCGTTCATGAGGGCCTCCGCTCGGAAAGTCACAGTGCCGGCCCGTCAGCGGTCACGAGAAGGGCTGGGTCAGGGGTCATCTCGACAATCGCTGCGTGAGTCGCCAAGTACCTTCCGGCCGGGAGTCGGCTTGATGAAAAGTTCCTGCGCGAGGGCGACGATTCGGGTGCGGCCCACGCGCGCGTGAGCGCAGGGCCCGAGCCGAGGATGAAGATCGCCTGACGCCGTCCCACAGCTTCGCCGTGGTACACCCGCTCGACGACGTCACCCGCCTGGCCGCAGCCGAGGAAGTTCCGGATGCCGTCGTCGAGATGCAGTTGCAAACAGGGGGAGCGGCCGAAGTGGCCATGGGAGGCCAGCCGAGCCACGTCGTCAAGGCTGTGGCGGGCGCGGGCGGCCTCGATGGTGGCGAGGTGCCGGGTTGTTCGCGGTGACACCGACGTCAGGTGATCGCTGTGGGTGGAGCGGAGTCGAATCATGGCGCGATGGTGCGCTTACCGACTCACAGCAACACTCACCCGACTACTCACAGCAGTACTCACAGACGAGATCGCGGCATGCAGCGGAAGGGTCTGCGCGCTCCGGCAACTTCACAGGACTACTCACAGATCCTGGTCACAGCCCTGTGAGTGGAGGGCTCGGTCAGAGCGTCGCGGCTACATGATCGAGTTGTCGGAGGGCGGGTTCAGGAAACCGCTCAGTCTTTCTCCTCCTGTGAGTAGTGCTGTGAGTCCCTAGGTGCAACATCGTCGTCATCCCAAAAAAGGGGAGCGACGAAAATGCGCAACGAGGAACCAAACGGCACTGATCCGCCGCCTGGATTCACAGGTGATCTCGCAGCTGACCTCGGCGCGTCGCTCGGGTGGCTGGACGCCTACCCCAAACGGCGGCTCGAGGACCCGGTCGAGGACCGCTCCGGGGCACGGCGCGGCCAGGAGCTTGCCGCAGCGCTTTCGCGTGAGTCCGAGCTCGCGGAGGGCTTCGCCGACGAGCGCCTCGTGCTCCTGGGCGGCCAAGGCCACGTCGAGCTCCGTCGCCTCTGTAGCCGGCCATGCTGAGCGCGCACAAGCTCGGGCAAAAGGGCGTCGAGTACTACGTCTCTTACGCCGGGCGCGGCGCCGAGGGCTACTGGCTCGGGAAAGCCGCCGCCTCGCTGGGGCTCGTCGGTGCGGTCGACCCGGCTGCGTTCCGCGCCCTCGCGAAAGGCGAGCACCCCGACGGTGGTCGGCTGTTGGAACGCCTCGCCACCGACCACACGCCGGGCTGGGACTTCACGCTGTCGGCGCCGAAGTCGGTCTCGCTCGCCTGGGCGCTCGCTGACGAACCGCTCCGGGCGGCACTCGCCGAAGCGCACCGCGGGGCGGTCAAGGCGGCCTTCTCGTTCCTCGAGGACGAGGGTGGTCGGGCACGGCGCGGGTTCGGGGGCCGCGACGGGCACGTCCCTGCGGGGCTCGCCATCGCCTGCTTTGTCCACCCCGCCTCGCGCGAGCTCGACCCGCAGCTGCACACACATGGGATCGTCTGCAACGTTGTAGAAGGAAGCGACGGGCGATGGACCGCTCTCGACTCCCGCATGATCTACATGCACCGACGCGCGGCGGCTTCGATCTATCGCGCCGAGCTTCGCGAGCGAGTCGCGGAGCTCGGTGGCCAATGGCTTACGCCGGACCGGCGCGGCCTGTCCGAGCTCGACGGCTTTGACCGCGAGGTGCTGCGCAGCTTCTCGCAACGGAGGAACGCGATCGAGGCGGAGCTCGAGCGCACCGGCCGGTGCGGGCCGGGGGCGAGCGAGGCGGCGTGTCTGAAGACGAGACGCGACAAGGTAGACGTCGAGCTCGTGGAGCTGCGCGACACCTGGGCCGAACGTGCCCGGGCGCTCGGGGTGACCCGTGAAAGCGTGACCGCTCTCTTGGACGGGACCGACCGGCGCGTTGCGCCAACTACCGCCGAGGTGGCCACAGCTCGCAGCGAGCTCGTCGGATCGGCGGGACTCACTCGCGCGCAGGCCGCGTTCACTCGCGACGACGTGATCGTGGCGTGGGCCGCGCGGTGCACCCAGGGCGCTCGTCGAAGCGAGCTCGAAGGACTCGCCGACGACACCCTCGCCGATCCCGCCGTGGTTCCCCTCGTCGTCGCGGACGAGACCGGACGGCCGCTCACGACCGACCGTCCCCGTGACAGCCACACGATCGTCCGCCTCGTGCGCGCTCCGGCTTCGGGGATCGCGACGCTCACCTGTGCGCCCCGCTACTCGACCACCCAGATGTTGAACACCGAATCTCGCCTCCTCGCCCTCGGGCGTGCGGGCCTGAAGGGAGCCTGTGGGGTTGCAGACGCGGTGCGCCTCGAGACGGTGCTCGCCGAGCGGGGAGACCTCTCCTCCGGACAGGCGGCGATGGTGCGCTCGTTGTGCAGTTCGGGAAACGGGGTCGAAGTCGTCATCGGCGTGCCCGGCTCGGGCAAGACTTTCGCCCTCGACGCGGCCCGACGGGCGTGGCAGTCGTCCGGCTACCGCGTCTACGGCGCCGCGCTCGCGGCGGAGGCCGCCGCCCAGCTCGAAGCAGGATCGGGGATTTCCTCGGTCACCCTCGACCGCCTCCTCTACGAGCTTGCCGCGCCGCAGCACCTGTCGCATTACAGCCTCGATCCCAGCAGCGTCGTGGTCGTCGATGAGGCCAGCATGGTCGACACCCGCCGTCTCGTGCGGCTGCTGGAGGTCGCGGAACGCGCCGGTGCGAAAGTCGTGCTCACCGGTGACGACCGTCAGCTCCCCTCGGTCGAGGCGGGCGGAGGTTTCGGCGCGCTCGGCCGCGAGCTCGGAGCGAC